>NZ_JBFIIG010000033.1:0-31409 GCF_041601375.1 Pseudomonas sp.
CGCCTCGATGTGCGCCCGCGAGTAGACGTAGGTCGGCGTGCCGAAGCGTTGGGCGATGGCGGACAGGGCCACGCCCTCCGCGAACAGCGTGCCGTCGCGGTAGGTGAAGGCGTTCATGAGCTGTCCTTATTCGGTTTGTGCAGGCGCGGGCGTGCTGTCTTCCGGGAGGAACAGCGGGCCTTTCTGGCCACAGCCGGCAAGCAGGGTACCGACGGCGACAAGCGCGATAAGGGCAGTAAACAACCGCTTCATGGTGAAGTCCTTGTTAAAAGCATAATTGCGCCGGAGTATACCGACCCCCCGGCGCCTTGCCTATGTGCCGGGATTCCCGTCCGACGGGGCTTGGCCCGCATTCTGGGCGAGCTGCGGATCATGTGCGCCGAGCGCTGTATACTGCGCTCGATGCCGGCTCGACTCGTACTACTGGTCGTGCGCTGCAACCCTTTAGCGTTGCGCCCGGGCGCTCTGGTCTGAATCGCGTGCGACCTTGCCCCAGAGCGTCTGGCGCTTTTCTGCACTACCTGAATTTTCCGAGGACATCCGCAATGAGTTTGACCGAAGCCCGCTTTCACGATCTGGTCGATACCGTGCAGCAAGCGGTAGAAGACATTTTCGATGACAGCGACCTGGATCTCGACCTGGAAAACTCGGCGGGTGTGCTGACCGTGCGTTTCGAGAATGGCACGCAGCTGATCTTCAGTCGTCAGGAACCGATCCGGCAGTTGTGGCTGGCGGCCCGCTCCGGCGGATTTCACTTCGATTTCGACGAAGCCAGCGAGCGCTGGATTTGCGACAGCAGCGATGAACTGCTGGGGGAAATGCTCGCCCGCATCACCCTGGAGCAATCTGGAGCCAGCCTTGAGTTCGAAGAGCTCTGAGCCCCGCTCCGGCGCGGAGCCCGAACGGGTTGCGCCGCTGCTCGCCTCGCCGTGCGTGCGGCGCTGCTGCCTGGACGAGTGCGATATATGCCTGGGTTGTGGCCGTTCGCTCAACGAAATTCTCGACTGGGGCAGTGCCGACACGGCACGCCGGCAGGCCATTTGTCAGGCTGCCCAGGCGCGTTTGTCGCAACGTCGAGGCTGATCGGGCGGCCTTGTTTATTTGAACGGCTGTGATACGGTCGACCTGACCTGCGCAAAAACCCCGTCTCTATCAGACGGGGTTTTGCTTTTTATGCATCCAGTTAAGGAGAGTTGAGCTGACCATGACCAGTGCACCGTCAATCACCATTACCCGTCTCGATTTACAGCGTCTGGAGCGTTTGCTCGACAGCCTGGAAGAATTCGGCCCGGGCGCTGTCGCCCTGCAGGCCGAGCTGGATCGGGCCGACGTGGTTAGCCACGACCAGGTGCCGGCCGGGGTGGTCACCATGAATTCGCGGGTGCATTGTCGCGAAGAAAGCAGCGGCAAGGACTACCACCTGACCCTGGTTTACCCGCAGGACGCCGGCAAGGAAGGTTGTGTGTCGATTCTCGCGCCGGTGGGCAGCGCGCTGCTGGGGCTGAGTGTCGGTCAGCACATCGACTGGGTCGGGCCCGGTGGCAAGGAGTTGAAACTGACCCTGCTGGCCGTGGAATACCAGCCGGAAGCGGCCGGCGAATACAACCGCTGAAGCGCTGCCTGGCGGCCCGCCCGCCGGCCCGCTGGTTCAGGCTTTATCCAGTGCCGCATTGAGCGCCGCTTCCAGGCGGGCCTTGTAGCGCAGGTAGTGAACGGTCTGCGCTTGCCCATCGCCGAGTACGGCAGACAGATCCAGGTCGGTGATGTAGCACGGGTAGCGCTCGCCCTCGCGGCGTTGGGCGAGGATGTGCCGGGCCACGGCGGCATACAGGTCGCCGGCATATTCCAGTTCGGAAAACTCACGGTGGTTGCAATACAGGGTCACGTGGGCGCGCTTGCCGTCGACCGGCTCGACAATCGCCTGCACGTCGTAGAAGGGGTGGCTCACCGGCGCTTGCGGCGCCGGGCGCAGCTCCACCTGGCGGGCCCGCTGCGGCGCCGCCGGGAGCAGTTCGTAATAGAGCACCTCCAGCGCAGTCGAGGGTGCCGGGCTGTCCAGCGGCAGCAAGGCGTTGCGGCGGTACAGCAGCGATTGCAGGAAGCGCTGCAGCGGCGTCAGCAGGCTTTGCTCGTCGCGAAACGGCATGCTCTGTCGCCACAGTGCGTTGTGTTCGTCGAGCAGGGTCAGTTCGGCCAGGTCGCTGTTTTCGTGGCGACGGAAGAACACCTGGATGCAGGCGGGGCGGCCGAGCGGCAGGATCAAGGCCAGGTCGTCGCCTTCCAGGGCGTTGCGGTCGAGGTGCAGTCGGCTGTAGCCCGGCTGTTCCTTGCCGAGAAACTCGAGCAGCGCCGGCATGTCGGTCAGTGCGGTATGGCTGACCTTTCCCGGGGTCAGTTCGAGCAGGTGGTAGTGCTGCTTGATTTGCAGCAGGTAGCGGTTGTGCTGCGGCCCCGCGAAGTGGGCAAGGGTGTCGCGAAACAGCTCCTCGACCCGCTCGGCGATGGTCGTGGCGCGGTTACGGCAAAAACAGCGCACCCGCAGGTTGGGTTTGCCGTCGCTGGCCGGCAGGCTGTTGAGAAAATCGCGTAGGCAGTCGAGCAGGGCATGGGGGCCGTCATAGCGACTGACCAGCAGTTCGTTCCAGCTGTTCAGGCTGACCTGGTCGATGGTCAGAATCAGGTTCTCGCGCACCCCGGAATAGCCCAGGGCATCGATTCGCCCGGTGGTCATGTGCACATTCATCTGGCTGTGCTGCTTGAGCGGGTCGATGCCGACATTGACCAGCAGCAGCACCTCGCGCGGCACGCTGGCGCGCAGCAGCGCGCTTTCCTCGATCGCCGGCAGCGGCAGGGGCATCATCTGTTGCAGGCTGGCCAGCAGATTGGACAGCTCGAACTCGCTCAGGTCGCTGTCGCCAGGCTGCAGCGACAAGCGCGTGCTGCTGTCGATCACGCCATTGCGGTGACACCAGGCAAGCAACTCGACCAGTTCACGGGCGCGCTTGAGCGGGGCGAAATCCGCCCATTCCTGAGGGCCGAGGCTGCCGCCGTACAGGGCCCACTGGTTCTCGTCGCCGGCTTCGCTCCTGGGGCTCTGCACCAGGGTCAGGGTGTCTTCGCCCAGGTCCGGGGCGATGCCGGGATTGATGAATTCGATCTTGCCGGCCTTGCGCTCGAAGGCGGCGTACAGGCGCCGGCCGAGTACGCCGAGGTCGCGGCTGTTGAGCGAGCTGCCGGCCTGGGCGTTGCGGGCGAACTGGGAGAGGAAGCGGTAGCTGTAGGTCAGTTCGTTGACCAGGGCGCGGCGTTCGGCGCTGACCTGGCGCACCTTCCACTGGCTGCGGCTGTCGAGCATGGCCAGTTGCCGGCTGTTCCAGTTCCAGTCGGCGGTCAGGCGCTCGAGCAGCAGGCGTTGCCAGCTTTTGCGTCGGTCGCGTGGCGGTCTGCTGAGTTTCTTGTCGATCTTCAGGTACAGGCAGCGGCGGATCAGTTCCAGGCGCTCGGTTTCGCCGCGCCCGCTCAGGTATTCCTCCAGGCGGCGGTAAACCACGATGTAGGGGTCGAGTTCGTCGAGGTCGAGGCGATTGCAGAAGACCGCTTGCTTGAAGCGCAGCGCCAGGCACTGCACCTGGGGGTGTTCGCTGGCGTAGACCTCGGTGAGCAGCAGCTTGAGTACCGACTTGTACGGCGACTCGATGCCCTTGTACAGCTGCCACATGCCCGCGCCGATGAATTCGCTCGGCGGAATCTGCGCCAGGTGGCCGAGGTCGAGCACCTCCTCGGCGCGGATGAAGCGCTTGCTCAGCAGGATGCCGATGTACTCATGGTAGCGCTGCTCCTCGTACACCGGCACCAGCCACCAGAGCGGGGTGCGCCCGGCCAGCCAGATCGCCGTGCGGTAGAATTCGTCGAGCAGCAGGTAGTGCTGGGTGGTGCCGCAGTCGTCCGAGGTCAGCCGCGCCTCGCGGTCGCCGACGGTAAAGCGCAGCGGGTCGATCAGGAAGAAATGCGCTTCGGCGCCCTGGGTCGCCGCCCAGGCCTCCAACTGCTCGCACTTCTTGCGCAGTTCGGCGATTTCCCGGGGGCTGAGGTCGGGCGCGTGACAGACCCACAGGTCCATGTCGCTGTGCTCGGCCTGGGCCAGGGTGCCCAGGCTGCCCATCAGGAACAGCCCGTGCAGTGGCAGTGCGCTGTTGCCGCGGCGGGCCTTGTAGACGAAGGAACGGGTCAGTCGCTGCGCTTCGGCGAGCAGATCGTCGCCCGGCTCGAAGCCGCTCAACCCGGCCGGTGTCAGCCCGGACACATAGCCCGGCAGCAACGGATGATTGACGTGAAACAGCAGCGGCAGCAACTTCAGGACCAGTTGCTGGCGGGTCGACAGCGCCTGCATGGCGCGCTGCAGGCGACCGTCATTGACTTTGAGAAAACGCGCGCGCAGTTGAGCCAGTTCCTTGCGGTCGATACCGTCATCGATATCCGGTCGAATTTCCTCGGTAAGGCTCATGCGCAGGCTCGGCGGGCAATGCACCACGACGGCCAGTCAGTCGTGGCGAGGTGCGGGTAGGAGCGCCATCTCGCCCACGCCATGGCCCGCTTGCGCAGGCGGCGTGGGCAGTGCCGGCGGGTCAGGCGGTTTCTGTCACATTGAGAATGGTCAGCAGGACTTGCGCGTGTTCGGCCGCGTCCAGTCCCAGACTGGTCAGGTAACCGCCATCTTCCTGGGTGACCAGGCCTTTGGCGTGCAGGCGTTTGGCCGCAGCAATCGCTTGCGGGGCGGCAACATGGTGAACCTTGAGGCCTTCCTGGGTGTTGCCCAGGTTAAACAGGGCGAGAAGATCCAGTTCGGCAACCAGCTCAGGGGTAAAAGACATAAGTGCTCCAGGCTCTTGTAAACAGGGGCCGGGCAGCGCTTGTGCCCGACTGGTTGGATCCCGCGTGGATGAAGCGAGGCGCGGGTGTGTGCAGTGTAGCGAGACGCGAGGCTGTGCGCAGGACTAAGCGACTGGCGTCAGGGCATTTCTTTCGGCAACTCCGGCAGGGCGCGCAGGGCTTGCTCGTAGGCCGCGCCATCGAATGGCCGATCTTCGTCGAGCATGGCCTTGATCTCATGGGCCAGCACCATCGCCATCATCTGCAGGATTTCGCCACGCGGGTAGCCGACCAGGGTCAGCTTGTTCAGGGTGGCCAGGGCAGCAGGCGGCTGCGCGGCCTCGAGCTGATTCTCGATGGCCTGGATCAGCGCTTCTTCGGCAAAGGCCTCGTCTTCGTTTTCGTCGTGTTCGCTCATGCTTGGCTTATCCGGGGGCTGAGCGTGCAGTGTGCCAGCGTGACAGCGCCCGCGCCATTCACTGGCTTGATTCGGCTGGCTGGCATGACCTTCCAGGGGCTATAACTCTAGCTTTCCATCCACTGGCCTGGAGCCTGTCACCATGTTCAAACTATACGGATTTGCCGTGAGCAACTACTTCAATATGGTCAAGCTGGCCCTGCTCGAGAAGGGGCTGGCGTTCGAGGTCGTGACCCTCTACGGCAACCAGAGCGACGAATTTCTCAGTATCAGCCCGCGCGGCAAGGTGCCGGTGCTGGGGGTCGAGCAGGGCTTCATCAACGAGACCAGTGCGATCCTCGAATATCTGGAAGAGTGCGCCGAGGGCAAGGCGTTGTTGCCTGGCGAACCGTTCGCCCGCGCCCAGGTGCGCGCACTGATGAAGGAGATCGAGCTGTATATCGAGTTGCCCGCGCGGATCGGCTACCCGGAGGCGTTCTTCGGCGCGGAGATTTCCACGGCCTTGAAAGGCAAGTGCAAGGCCGAGCTGCTGGCCGGGATCGACACGCTCAAGCGGCACGGCAGCTTTAGCCCCTATGTGGCGGGCGACAGCTTCAGCCTGGCCGATATCTACTTCCTCTACAGCATCGACCTGGCGTGCGGGGTGGCGAAGAAGCTGTTCGCTATCGACCTGCTGGCCGACTTCCCGGAGGCCCAGGAGCTGCTCGCGCTGCTCCACCAGAACCCGCACGTCAAACGCATCGCCGCGGATAAAGACGCGGCAATGGCGGCGTTCATTGCGATGGCTCAGGCCAAGGTCAAAGGCTGAGCTTACGCGGCGCAGGACGCACCGCGTGATAGCCGGCTAGCGGTCAGCGACTGCCCAGCAGCGCCTGGCCGCGTGCGACGGCGGCCAGCACCTGCTGCGGCGCGGTGCCGCCGATATGGTCGCGGGCATTGACCGAGCCTTCCAGGGTCAAGACCGCAAACACGTCCTGCTCGATCTGATCGCTGAACTGGCGCAGTTCGTCCAGGCTCATCTCGGCCAGGTCCTTGCCGTTGTCGACGCCGTATTTCACCGCATGGCCGACGATCTCGTGGCAGTCACGGAACGGCAGGCCCTTGCGCACCAGGTAGTCGGCCAGGTCGGTGGCGGTGGAGAAGCCACGCAGCGCCGCTTCGCGCATGATCGCGTGCTTGGGCTTGATCGCCGGGATCATGTCGGCGAAGGCGCGCAGCGAGTCGCGCAGGGTGTCGGCGGCGTCGAACAGCGGTTCCTTGTCTTCCTGGTTGTCCTTGTTGTAGGCCAGCGGCTGGCCCTTCATCAGGGTCAGCAGGCCGGTCAGGGCGCCGAACACCCGGCCGGTCTTGCCACGCACCAGCTCGGGGACGTCGGGGTTCTTCTTTTGCGGCATGATCGAGCTGCCGGTGCAGAAGCGGTCGGGCAGGTCGATGAACTGGAACTGCGCGGAGGTCCATAGCACCAGCTCTTCGGAGAAGCGCGACAGGTGCATCATGGCGATGGAGGCGGCGGCGCAGAATTCGATGGCGAAGTCGCGATCCGACACGCCGTCCAGCGAGTTGCCGCCCACGGCGTCGAAGCCGAGCAGTTGCGCGGTGATTTCGCGGTCGATCGGGTAGGTGGTGCCGGCCAGCGCGGCGCTGCCGAGCGGCATGCGGTTGGCGCGCTTGCGGCAGTCGACCAGGCGCTCGTAATCGCGGCTGAGCATTTCGAACCAGGCCAGCAGGTGGTGGCCGAAGGTCACCGGCTGGGCGGTCTGCAGGTGGGTGAAGCCGGGCATGATGGTCGCCGCTTCGCGTTCGGCCTGCTCCAGCAAACCCTGCTGCAGGCGGGTGATCTCGCCGAGGATCAGGTCGATCTCGTCGCGCAGCCAGAGGCGGATGTCGGTGGCCACCTGGTCGTTGCGCGAACGGCCGGTGTGCAGCTTCTTGCCGGTGACGCCGATGCGGTCGGTGAGGCGCGCCTCGATGTTCATGTGCACGTCTTCCAGGTCGACGCGCCAGTCGAACTGGCCGGCTTCTATCTCGCTCTGGATCTGGCCCAGGCCGTCGACGATGCTGTCGCGTTCGGCGTCGGTCAGCACGCCGACCTTGGCCAGCATGCTGGCGTGGGCGATCGAGCCCATGATGTCGTGGCGATAGAGGCGCTTGTCGAACTCGACGGAGGCGGTGAAGCGGGCGACGAAGGCGTCGACGGGCTCGCTGAAGCGGCCGCCCCAGGATTGGTTGGTTTTTTCGGTGCTCATGGGCTTCGCTCGGCTGGTGCGCTAAAAAACAGGCGGGCCGCAGGTGGCGGCCAGCGTGGCGGAAAAGTCTGCCGATAATAACAGGCTGGCGGGCAAAATCGCCGCGTCGGTTTGTCGGTCGAGGCGTACGACCATGGCGTGGGCGGTGTTGTGCGGATCACAGTTTGCCGAGGCCGGCTGTATTCAAGCGTTTTATTTTGCCCGACTGGGGCTGGCGCGCTTGCCGCCCGGCCGGGCCACAGGGAAACTGCGCCGATGGATACTCAATGGTTGAACAATAAAAATCCGCCGGCGCCCATCGACGACTTCTTCGTCCCGGAACTGTGCGAGCCGGAAGCGCTGCTGAGCATGGTCTTGCTGGCCGAGCTGCTGGTGCTGGTGCTGGTGCTGGCCGAGCCAATGCTGCCGGGCTTCGACTGGGTGCGCCTGGCGCTGACCTCGCTGTTCGTGCAGTGGATCCTGCTGCTGTCGGCGGCCCTGCTGTGCCGGTTGCGGCCACTGCTGGCGCGCTGGCGTGCGGCGCTGGCCGGCGGCCTGTGCTGCCTGATCGTGGTCGGCCTGACGCTCGCCTGCACCGCCGTAGCCGATTATTACGACCTCGGCGGGCCGCTGCCACATGCTGGCGAGGTCAATCTTTACCTGCGGCATGCCTTGATCAGCATGATCATGTCTGCGCTGCTGCTACGCTATTTCTATCTGCAGAGCCAATGGCGTCGGCAGGAGCAGGCCGAGTTGCGCGCGCGCATCGAATCCTTGCAGGCGCGGATCCGCCCGCACTTCCTGTTCAACAGCCTGAACAGTATCGCCAGCCTGGTGGTGGTCGATCCGTTCAAGGCCGAGCAGGCGGTGCTGGATCTGTCCGACCTGTTTCGCGCCAGCCTGGCCAAGCCGGGCAGCCTGGTGCCCTGGAGCGAGGAGCTGGAACTGGCCAAGCGATATTTGTCGATTGAGCACTATCGCCTTGGCGAGCGACTACAGTTGCAATGGGAGGTGGTCGATGTGCCGAACGATTTGCCGATTCCGCAGCTGACGCTGCAGCCGTTGCTGGAGAACGCCTTGATCTACGGGATCCAGCCGCGCATCGAGGGTGGCCTGGTGCGTGTCGAGGCGAGTTATACCAATGGGGTGTTCCAGTTATGCGTGAGCAACCCTTATGAAGAGCAAGGCGAACAGCCACCTTCGCGTGGGACGCGCCAGGCGCTGGGCAATATCGATGCGCGTCTTGCGGCACTTTTCGGGCCGCGGGCCAGTCTCAGCGTGGAGCGCCGTGACGGCCGCCACTTCACCTGTCTACGCTATCCTTGTGCGAGACTCACGCAGGAAGCCCGTGCCCTATGAATGTCCTGATCGTCGATGATGAACCCCTGGCCCGTGAGCGCCTCAGCCGCATGGTCGGTGAGCTCGATGGCTACCGTGTCCTCGAGCCGTCCGCGAGTAATGGCGAAGAGGCCCTGACCCTGATCGACAGCCTGAAGCCGGATGTCGTGTTGCTGGATATCCGCATGCCGGGAATGGATGGCCTGCAGGTCGCCGCCAAACTCTGCGAGCGCGAAGCGCCGCCCGCGGTGATCTTCTGCACGGCCCATGACGAATTCGCCCTGGAGGCGTTCAAGGTCAGTGCGGTGGGCTATCTGGTCAAGCCGGTGCGCGCGGAGCACCTCAGCGAGGCGCTGAAAAAGGCCGAGCGACCAAACCGTGTGCAACTCGCCGCGTTGACCCGTCCCGCGGCGGAAAGCGGTGTCGGCCCGCGCAGCCATATCAGTGCGCGAACGCGCAAAGGCATCGAGCTGATTCCGCTCGACCAGGTGATCTTCTTCATCGCCGACCATAAATACGTGACTCTGCGCCATGCCGGCGGCGAAGTGCTGCTGGACGAGCCGCTGAAGGCGCTGGAAGACGAGTTCGGCGATCGCTTCGTGCGCATCCACCGCAACGCCCTGGTCGCCCGCGAGCGCATCGAGCGTTTGCAACGCACCCCGCTCGGGCACTTTCAGCTATTCCTCAAGGGCCTCAATGGCGATGCGCTGATCGTCAGTCGCCGGCATGTGGCCGGGGTGCGCAAGTTGATGCATAACCTTTAGCGGCAAGTGAATAGCGAAGATTGGTGCGCACGTGGCCAAACCCCAGCCTCCTGGGCTTGAGGCTTGAGGCTTGTGACCCTGTTATTATCCTCGGCAATTCGTTTTCTGGAATTGCCCCATGCCCCGCGAAATCCGTATCGCCACCCGTAAAAGCGCCCTGGCCCTGTGGCAGGCCGAACACGTCAAGGCCCGTCTGGAACAGGCTCATCCGGGACTGAAAGTCAGCCTGGTGCCGATGGTCAGCCGCGGCGACAAGCTGCTCGACGCGCCGCTGGCGAAAATCGGCGGCAAGGGGTTGTTCGTCAAGGAGCTGGAAACCGCCCTGCTTGAGAATGAGGCCGACATCGCCGTGCATTCGATGAAGGATGTGCCCATGGACTTCCCCGAAGGCCTGGGCCTGTACTGCATCTGCGAGCGCGAGGATCCGCACGACGCCTTCGTCTCCAACCGTTTCGACAGTCTGGATGCGCTGCCCGTCGGCAGCGTGGTCGGCACCTCCAGTTTGCGCCGCCAGGCGCAGCTGCTGGCCCGTCGCCCCGACCTGAAAATCCAGTTCCTGCGTGGCAACGTCAATACCCGCCTGGCCAAGTTGGATGCCGGCGAGTACGACGCCATCATCCTCGCGGCTGCCGGCCTGATTCGCCTGGGGTTTGCCGCGCGCATTCGCGCCTCCATCAGTGTCGAGGACAGTCTGCCGGCCGGCGGGCAGGGCGCGGTCGGTATCGAGTGCCGCAGTGCCGATGCCTGGATCCATGGCCTGCTGGCACCGTTGAACCACCGCGATAGCGCCGTGCGCGTCAGCGCCGAACGGGCGCTGAACAAGCGGCTCAATGGTGGCTGCCAGGTGCCGATCGCCTGCTATGCGCTGCTCGAGGGCGAGCAATTGTGGTTGCGTGGCCTGGTTGGCCAGCCCGATGGCGGCTTGCTGCTGCGGGCGGACGGTCGTGCTCCGACGGCGCAGGCCGAGCAACTCGGCGTGCAGGTCGCCGAGGCGCTGCTGGCGCAGGGCGCCGCAGACATCCTGCAGGCCGTCTACGGTGAGGCCGATCCCGAGTGAGTAACTGGCGCTTGCTGTTGACCCGCCCGGCCGAGGAGTGCGCTGCCCTGGCCGCGACCCTGGCCGAGCAGGGGGTCTACAGCAGCAGCCTGCCATTGCTGGCGATCGAGGCCCTGGCCGAGACGCCGGAGCAGCGTGCGGCCATTCTCGAACTCGATCGCTACTGTGCGGTGATCGTGGTGAGCAAACCGGCTGCGCGGCTGGGCCTGGACTTGCTCGACCGTTATTGGCCGCAGCCGCCGGCCGCGCCGCTCTGGTTCAGTGTCGGCGCGGCCACCGCCGAAATCCTCGACGACTATGGCCTGCCCGTGCATTACCCCGAACAGGGCGATGACAGCGAGGCCTTGCTTGCGCTGCCGCAGTTGCAGCGGGTATTGGCGGCGGCGTACACGCCGCGGGTGCTGATTCTGCGCGGCGAGGGTGGCCGCGAACTCCTCGCCGAACGCTTGCGCGCTCAGGGCGTGGCGGTCGACTATCTGTCACTGTACCGTCGCCTGTTGCCGCACTATCCGCCAGCGGCACTTGCCGAGCGGGTGCGGGCAGAACGCTTGAATGGCCTGGTGGTCAGCAGTGGGCAGGGTTTCAGCCATTTGCTCGAGTTGGCCGGCGAGCACTGGCCATCACTGGCTCGACTACCCTTGTTCGTACCCAGCCCGCGTGTGGCTGAGCAGGCGCGGGCGGCTGGCGCCGAAAGTATTGTGGACTGTCGCGGCGCGAGTGCCGTGGCGTTGTTGGCGGCGTTGCAGGCGCAACCTGCCCCCGACCTCTGATGCATAGGATGGATACGTGAGCGAAGCGACTACCCCGAAAGAGCAAGAACCGCCGGTAGCGGAGGCGCCCCCTGCTGCGCCGCCAACCCCGACGGCAAAACCCGCGTCGCGCGGTAACGGCCTGGTCGTGCTGGCGCTGTTGCTGGGCGCGGCCGGCGTGGCGGCGGCTGGCTGGAGCCTGTGGCAGTTGCGCAGTCTGGAGATGCGCGAGCAGCAGCAGCTCGGTCAATTGCAGGAGGCGCGCAGCCAGACCGAAGCATTGGCCCAGCGCACCCAGGCGCTGGATGCTCGCCTGCAGCAATTGCCCGGCGCCGATGAGTTGGATGCTCGCCGCCGCCTGATCGCGCAGCTGCAAGGCGATCAACAGCTGCTCAATCAGCGCCTGGAAACGGTCCTCGGTGCCAGTCGTCAGGATTGGCGCCTGGCCGAGGCCGAGCATTTGTTGCGTCTTGCCAGCCTGCGTCTGTCGGCCCTGCAGGACATCAACAGCGCCACTGCCCTGGTGCAGGGTGCCGACGAGATTCTTCGCGGGCAGGACGATCCCGCCGCTTTCGCCGCGCGCGCGCAACTGGCCAAGAGCCTCGAGGCATTGCGTGCAACCGTCAATCCCGATCGCACCGGGCTGTTCCTGCAGCTGGCGGCGTTGCGCGAGCAGGTGGCGCAGTTGCATGCGCTGAACCCAGCCTTCGTCGGTTCCGATGGGGTGCTCAGTGATCTGGCCGCCGAGGGCGATGGCAGCAGTTGGTGGGCCGAGTGGCTCGAGACCCTGTCGCAGTATTTCCGTATCGATTTCAGCGCCGACGAGAATATTCGTCCGTTGCTCGCCGGGCAGAGCCTGACGCAGGTGCGCCTGGCTCTCAGTCTGGCCCTGGAGCAGGCGCAGTGGGCGGCGCTGCATGGCCAGACCCCGGTGTATCGGCAGTCGCTGGTGCAGGCGCGCGAGGTGCTGGATGCGCATTTCGATCTGGACAACCCCAATAGCCGTGCCTTGCGTGCGCGCATCGAGGAGCTGCTCGAGCAGCCAGTCGAGGTGGCCGCGCCGGATCTGAGTGGTTCGCTCAACGCGGTGCAAGCCTATATCCAGCGCAAGCAGTCGGCCCGGCAACGGGTCGAGCATGAAGCTCCGGCAGAGGCCCTGCCGAGTGTGGAGGAGGCCCGCCCATGAAGCGCGTCTATCTGCTACTGGTCGTGTTGGCGGTCGCCGCGGGGCTGGCGTTGCTCGCCCTGGCCGTAGCCGAGCACAAGGGCTACGTGTTGTTCGCCTACCAGGGCTTTCGCTACGAATCGAGCTTGTGGGCTTTCCTGGCGCTGATCGCGGTGGTCTGGCTGGCGTTCTATCTGCTGCGTCTGCTGTTGCGCCTGGTGTTGGTATCGGTGGGCCTGGTCAACCCTTGGTCGGGTCTGCACCGCAGTCGACGCGTACGCCAGGCCTGTGAGCAGGGGTTTCTCGACTTGGCCGAGGGGCGTTGGGTGCGGGCTCTGCGTCACTTGCGCCGGGCCGCCGAGGTTGAGGCGCAGCCGCTGATGCATTACCTGGGGGCGGCCCGCGCAGCGCACAAGCTGGAGCAGTACGAGGACAGCGATGCCTTGCTGGAGCAGGCGCTTAAGCGCCTGCCGGATGCTGAACTGGCCATCGCCCTGAGCCATGCCGAATTGCAGCAGGAGCGCGGTCAGGCCGATGCGGCGCGCGACACCCTGGAGGCGATGTCTGAGCGTCACCCGCACCACCGTCAGGTGTTGCGCAAGTTGCAGCGCCTGTACCAGCAGACTGGCGCCTGGTCGGAGCTGCTCGGCCTGCTGCCGGAACTGCGCAAGCAGAAAGTGCTGGGCGCGGCCGAGCTGCATGAGCTGGAGCTGCAAGCCTGGCGTGGTCGCCTGGCCGTTGCGGGCAAGATCGACGAAGGCGGCGCCGAAAGTGCCCTGGCGACGCTGGCGCAGGCCTGGCAGCAGCTCTCCTCGACGCTACGTCAGGACCCGGAGCTGCTGGCGGTGTATGCCGAGCAGTTGCGTGTGCTGGGGGCCGAACACGAGGCCGAAGCGCTGCTGCAACATGCGCTCAAAAGCAACTATGACAATCGCCTTGTACGCCTCTACGGCTTGCTCCATGGGCGCGATCCGGGGCGCCAGTTGCAAGCGGCCGAAGGCTGGCTGAAGCAGCACCCCAGGGATGCCGCGCTGCTCTTGACCCTCGGGCGGTTGTGCCTGCAGAACCAGCTGTGGGGTAAGGCCAGGGAGTACTTCGAGAGCAGCCTGGCCTTTGAGCGCCACCCGGAAACCTGCGCGGAGTTGGCGCGCCTATTGGCTCGGTTGGGCGAAACCGAGCAGAGCAATAGGTTGTTTCAGGAAGGGCTGGGGCTGCTCGATCAGCGTCTGGGCAGTCTGCCCTTGCCTGCGAGGCTGCCGGCCGTCAGCCGATAGGTGGATTTGCCCCGGTGCTGGCGGGCGGCAGGGCAGGTCGCGGGCTATTAATATTGGATCGATTGGTTTGATGTCGATCATGGAATGAGCCGGATTGTTCAACCCGCGCTGGGCAAGTTGGCCTGCATATGTTGTAGTGCAGGCAAGCGTCGAGTTGTGTTTTGCCTGAGTTTCTACAGGCCAGGCGCCGTGCGGGACGCCGATTAAACGCTCGTATGAAATTTTCTCGATCGAGCGCCTTGATGGCGCAGGTTCGCGGGCATAATCTGGCTCGCAAGCACCGCCGGAAAGTTGCCGTTTTGTGATTGTTTTTTCAATGCAATGTACCGATTGACAAAAAACCGTCTCGGATCGGACGTATAACAGAATACCGATAAGGGAAGTGAGGCCATCATGCTCGATAGTTGTCAGAACGCCCAGGAACGTTGGGGTGGTGTTCACCTGTTGATCGATCGCTGGTTGCAGGAGCGCCAGGAACTGGTGAAGGCCTATACGGCCATCAGCGACTCCCCACAAGCGCCTATTGCCAATGCGCAGCCCTTGCAGAGGTTCTGCGAAATTTTGGTCGATTATGTCTCTGCCGGGCATTTCGAGGTCTATGAACAGCTGACCAATGAAGCCAAGGCCTTTGGTGATCAGCGTGGCCTAGACCTGGCCAAGCAGATCTACCCGCGGCTCGAAGTGATTACCGAGGTGGCACTGACGTTCAACGACCGCTGCGACAATGGTGATTGCCACGATAGCGTGTCCCTGGGCGAAGAGCTCCAGCGCTTGGGCCAGTTGCTGCATGAACGTTTCGAATTGGAAGACTGCCTGATCGAAGTGCTGCATAACGCACATCAGCAGCAGGCTCCCGCCGCGGCTCCCGTCTAGCAGCCGGTTTTTCAACCGCGGACGAGTCCGTTTCAGTCGCTACGCTCGAGTGGCAACTGTTCGATCATCCGCCGCCGGCTTGCCCTGCTCGAGCGAGCGGGGCCTGGTCTTTGCGTTGGCGGGGATGCCGGTTGCCATGGGCTAGCCGGTTCGAGTGATTGTATTGTCGCCACCCGCTGTCCGTGAATACCCTCGAGCGACCACTCGCTGCATTCGATCTTTCGGGCGTGCTCGCGCCATCGTTCTCCCAACTCCAGGCCGTGAGTCGGAGCCGTGCAGGCAGCGGTCCAGGAAGCCCGGCAGGTCGGTTTTTGGGTCTTCCTTTGGATGAGAGCTTGTGAAAAAACTCTCGCCTACTGCGGCCACCTTCAGACGCCCGCTGCGGCGTTGCGGCAGGTGAAAAGCAGGGTCATTTAGCTCACTAAGCTCCCCGGCTTTTCACGCAGCGCGCCTTGCTGCGAACGGTATCGCTACAGTGCTCGATATTTTCACAACCTCTGAGCCAGCCTGCAATTTGCTGGCGATTACTATTCTCCGGCAGGCTGCTAGTATGAGCTGCATCTACACCCGCCCGGAGGCGCGCCATGTCGGCCACAAAGAAAACCAAGAAGAAATCGGTCAGTACCCCGTTGCACCTGCTCCATCAACTCTCCAGCAGCTTGCTCGAGCATCTTGAAGATGCCTGCTCGCGAGCGCTGATCGATGCTGAAAAGCTGCTCGGCAAGCTGGAGAAGCAGCGCGGCAAGGCCCAGGAAAAACTGCATAACGCCCGCGTCAGGTTGCAGGATGCTGCAGTGGCGGGCAAGGCCAAGGCACAGGCCAAGGCCAAGGACGCTGTGGCCGAGCTGGAAGAGTTGCTCGATACCCTCAAGGACCGGCAGAGCGAGACCCGCAATTATATCGTCGGGCTCAAGCGTGACGCCCAGGAAAGCCTCAAGCTCGCCCAGGGCGTAGGCAAGGTCAAGGAGGCTGCCAGCAAGGCCCTGGGCCGTCATGAAGCCAAGCCCGCAGTTGTTAAGCCGGTCGCCAAGCCGGCCGCGGCGAAAAAGCCGGTAGCCAAAGCCGCTGCCAAACCGGCGGCGAGCAAAGCGCCTGCCAAGGTCGCTAGCAAACCGGTCGCCAAGCCCGTGGCCAAGCCTGCCGTCAAAGCTGCAGCCAAGCCGGTTGCCAATAAAGTCAAAGCCGCAGCCAGCAAGCCTGCAGGCGCCGCTGCCAAGCCGGCCAGCAAAGCGCCGCTCAAGTCCGCGCCGAAGCCCCTCGCCGCTGCCCCTGCCAAACCGGCCGCCAAACCAGTTGCCAAGGCCCCGGCCAAGCCGGCAGCGAGGAAGCCGCTTGCCAGCAGCGCGGCCCAGCCCGCCGCCAAGCCCGCAGCAGCCAAGGCGCCTAGTAAGCCGGTGGCGAAACCTGCGACTAAAGCTGCCGCCAAGCCGGCGGCGAAAAAGCCTGCGGCCACTAAACCCGCAGCGGCGGCTCCCGTTGCCAGCTCGCCGGCAGTGCCCGTCGCGGCCACCGCCGTACCTGCAGGCAGCACCCCGCCGACCTCGTCCTAGACACCTCGGGCTATGGCGTGCAGCAGATGCAGCGCGTCGCGCTCGGCTGCCGTGGTCACGGGGGCCAGGGCGTGCAGCCAGGTGCGTATGTCCTCGGCCGTATCGCCTGGCCAATCAAGGCTGCAGGACGCCAGGCGCTGCAGCTGTTCGCGTTCGGCCGCCAGTTCAAGCTGTTTGATCTGCTCGCGCAGCGCCGCCAGGGCGCTGTCGTGGTGAGCGGCTGCGCGCCATTGCTGGCGCACGTGTCTGAGCGCACCGACCACCTCGCGCTGCCAGGGTTGGGCTATGGCGCGCAGGCAGTCGGCTCGTTCGGTGCTGCAGGCCACGCCGCGGCGGCCTAGCCAGGCGCCACAGAGCAGCAGGCAGATATCGCTACCCCTAGCCTGCAGGTGCAGGCAGGCGGTCTCGACGCCAGGTCGGCGATAGATGTCTTCGGCGAAACGCCACAGGTCAGGATGCATGGTGCTTTCCAGGTATGCCGCGGGCGACTCTGGTAGACTCCGCCGCCATTATGATTCGACTCCAGAACCTCACTTTACAGCGTGGCCCGCAGCGTCTGCTAGAAGACGCCGAGCTGACCCTGCATCCCGGCCATAAAGCCGGCCTGATCGGTGCCAATGGCGCCGGCAAGTCGAGCCTGTTCGCCTTGCTGCGCGGCGACTTGAGCGCGGACGCGGGCGACTGTCTGATTCCCGCCGACTGGCGCATTGCCCATATGCGTCAGGAGATCGACGCCGTCGAGCGCCAGGCGGTGGACTATGTGCTCGATGGCGATGTGCAGCTGCGTCGGGTCCAGGCCGAACTGCTCGTGGCCGAGGCCGCGCATGATGGCGTCGCGATTGCGCGCCTGCACACCGAGCTGGATAACCTCGATGGTTATGCCGCCGATGCCCGTGCGCGCAAATTGCTCGCCGGCCTGGGCTTTGAGAGTGCGCAGATGGATCGCCGTGTCGGCGACTTCTCCGGTGGCTGGCGCATGCGCCTGAACCTGGCCCAGGCGCTGATGTGCCCCTCCGACCTGCTGTTACTCGACGAGCCGACCAACCACTTGGACCTGGATGCGATTCTCTGGCTGGAAGGCTGGCTGCAGAACTACCCCGGCACCCTGCTGCTGATTTCCCACGACCGCGATTTTCTCGATGCGGTGGTCGATCATGTGGCACACGTCGAGCAGCGCAAGCTGACCCTCTATCGCGGCGGTTATTCGGCCTTCGAACGCACCCGCGCCGAGCGCCTGGCCCAGCAGCAGCAGGCGTTCGAGAAGCAGCAGGCGCAGCGCGCGCACATGGAAAAGTACATCGCCCGCTTCAAGGCCCAGGCGACCAAGGCGCGCCAGGCGCAGAGCCGGATCAAGGCATTGGAGCGCATGGAGGAGTTGTCCGCCGCGCATGTCGATTCGCCGTTCGACTTCACCTTTCGTGAGGCCAGCAAGATTTCCAGCCCGCTGCTGGACCTGAGCGAAGGCCGTCTCGGCTATGGCGACAAGGTGGTGCTCGAACAGGTCAAGTTGCAGTTGGCGCCCGGCGCGCGGCTGGGCTTGCTCGGCCCCAACGGTGCCGGTAAATCGACCCTGATCAAGACCCTGGCGGGTGAGCTGCAGCCGATCGGCGGGCGCCTGCAGCGCGGCGAGAACCTGGTGGTGGGCTATTTTGCCCAGCATCAGCTCGACGCCCTCGACGACAAGGCCAGTCCGTTGCTGCATTTCCAGCGCCTGGCCCCGACCGAGCGCGAGCAGACCCTGCGCGACTTCCTCGGCGGCTTCGATTTCCGCGGTCCGCGCTGCGACGAGCCGGTGCTGAATTTTTCCGGGGGCGAAAAAGCGCGCCTGGCCCTGGCCCTGATCGCCTGGGGCAAACCCAACCTGTTGCTGCTCGATGAGCCAACCAACCACCTCGACCTGGAGATGCGCCTGGCGCTGACCATGGCCCTGCAGGAGTTTTCCGGCGCCGTGGTGGTGGTCTCGCATGATCGCCATCTGCTCAAGAGCACCACCGATGAGTTTCTCCTGGTCGCCGATGGCCGGGTGCAGCCGTTCGATGGCGATCTCGAGGACTACGCGCGCTGGTTGGCGGACTTCCGGGTGCGCCAGGCACCGGTCGGCAACGGCGAAGGCAACCTGGATAAAACCGACAAGCGCGCCCAGCGCCAGGCCGCGGCGGCGCTGCGCCAGCAGCTGGCGCCGCTCAAGCGTGAGGCCGACAAGCTGGAAAAGGAGCTCGGTCAACTGCATGCGAGCCTGGCTGCCGTGGAAGCCCGCCTGGGCGACAGCGGGATCTACGAGGCAGCGAGCAAGAACCAGTTGCGCGACGCGCTGGCCGAGCAGGCCAAGCTGAAGAGCCGTGAGGCCGACCTGGAAGAGCGCTGGCTGGAGGCACTGGAAACCCTCGAGGCCTTGCAGGCTGAGCTGGAGATGGCCAGTTGAGTGTCGAGGTGTTCGGCTGGGAATGGTTGAGTGCCTACCGCGAGCCGCTGCTGAGTGCCGCCCAGATCGTGCTGATCATGTTGTTGGCCTGGCTGCTGCAGGGTTTGCTGGCACGTGGCCTGGACCGCCTGGGTAGGCGTTATCCACAGTTGCCCGCGGGGCTCTTGCTGCCGCTGCGAGGTGGCCTGCGCTGGCTGCTCATCGGCAGTGCCAGCATGTTGGTGCTGGAGCGTTTGGGCGTTTCTGCGCAGGTGCTGTGGGCGGCGCTCACCGGTTTTATCGCCGTCGCGGCGGTGGCGTTCTTCGCCATCTGGAGCGTGCTGTCCAATATGTTCTGCGCGCTGTTGATCTTCGTCCTGACGCCGTTCCGGATCGGCGACTGCATCGAGGTCATCGAGAGCGCCGACAAGTTGGGCGTCAGAGGCCGGGTCCTGGAAATCAACCTGTTCTACACCACCCTGGAAGACCTCAGTGGCGACGCGCCGGGAACCTGGGTGCAAGTTCCCAATAGCCTGTTTTTCCAGAAAGCCGTGCGCCGCTGGCGCAATGGCGAACTACCCTCTGCCCGCAAACTCGAGATTTAATCCCTATGGAATGGCTGGCCAATCCTGAACTCTGGGTCGCATTTCTGACCCTGACCGCCCTGGAAATCGTCCTCGGCATCGACAACATCATATTTATCTCGATCCTGGTCAGCCGCCTGCCCAAGCATCAGCAGCCCAAGGCGCGCTTCTTCGGCCTGGCCCTGGCCATGGGCACGCGGATCCTGCTGCTGCTGTCGATCAGCTGGGTGATGCGCCTGACCAACGACCTGTTTCATGTCTTCGGCGAGGGTTTTTCCGGACGCGATCTGATTCTGTTCTTCGGCGGCCTGTTCCTGCTGTTCAAGAGTACCGCGGAGATCTACCACAGCCTGGAAGGCGAAGAGGAAGGTCAGGCTTCAGGCGGCAAGGCCTATGGCTTCATGGGCATCATCGTACAGATCGCCATCATCGATATCGTCTTCTCGCTGGACTCGGTGATCACCGCGGTCGGTCTGGTCGACAACGTACCGGTGATGGTCGCCGCCATCGTCATCTCGGTCATCGTGATGATGCTTTCGGCCGGCACCATCAGCGACTTTATCGACAAGCACCCGAGCCTGAAGATGCTTGCGCTGTCGTTCCTCATCGTGGTCGGCACCGTCTTGATCGCCGAAGCCTTCGACGTGCATGTGCCCAAGGGCTATGTGTACTTCGCCATGGCCTTCTCGCTGGCGGTGGAAGCCGTCAATATCCGCCTGCGTACGGCCCGTGCCCGGGCGCGCAAAGAAGAGCTGAAGCCGGTGCACCTGCGTAAAGACTTGCCGGACTGATCGGCCGGCTGGGCGAGCAACACAACAAGGGGTAGGCTAGGCGGCCTACCCCTTTTTATTGTTCTGTTTGAGGTATCCGCCATGGCACTCGAGACCTGGCTGGCGTTCTTCGTCGCCTGTTGGATCATCAGCCTGTCGCCGGGGGCCGGGGCCATTGCCTCGATGTCCGCCGGGCTGCAATACGGCTTCTGCCGCGGCTACTGGAATGCCCTGGGGCTGCAGTTGGGCCTGGCGCTACAGATCGTTATCGTCGCCGCCGGTGTCGGGGCGATTCTCGCTGCATCGGAAGTGGCGTTCAGCCTGATCAAGTGGTTCGGCGTGGTCTATCTGGTGTACCTCGGTTATCGCCAGTGGCGGGCCTTGCCCAGTGATATGGCGGCGCCGGCCGAGCGCCCGATCGGCCGGCCGCTGACCTTGGTCCTGCGCGGTTTTCTGGTGAATTTCAGCAACCCCAAGGCCATCGTCTTCATGCTCGCGGTGCTGCCGCAATTCCTCGACCCGCAAGCGCCGCTGCTTGGTCAGTATCTGGTGATGGGGGTGACCATGATCTGCGTCGACCTGATCGTCATGGCCGGCTACACCGGGCTGGCCGCGCGGGCGCTGCGGGCACTGCGCTCGCCGCGTCAGCAGCGGATGATGAACCGAACTTTCGGTGTGCTGTTCGTTGGCGCAGCGGCATTGCTGGCCACGGTGCGCCGTGCACCCGTCTGAGAGCTTGTGAAAAAACTCTCGCCTACTGCGACCGCCTCCAAATGTCCGCTGCGGCGTTGCGCTACGTGAACGCCTGGAGACAGCCTCGCTACGGCGCTCGATTTTTTCACAACCTCTGAGCCCCTCTCACCAGGGGATTGGCTGGCCGTCCCAGGCCCAGAAAGTACCGGACTGTTCGGGGCCGCGGCGCTCGATCTGGGTCAGCAGGTGTTCTGCGGCGAACGCGGTGCTGAAGAGTTTGTCGGCAGGTACGTTGGCCTGGAAGGGCTTCGACAACTCGGTGTCGGTAGTGCCGGGATGCAGGCTCAGCACGCAGCTTTGTGGGTTGAGACGCGTCAGTTCGATACTGGCGGTGTGCAGTAATTGGTTCAGGGCAGCCTTGCTGGCGCGATAGCTGTACCAGCCGCCGAGGCGGTTGTCGCCAATCGAACCCACCCGCGCCGAGAGTGCAGCGACCGTGCAGGGGTGGCGGCCGCGCAGTAGCGGCAGCAGGTGCTTGAGCAGCAGGATCGGGGCGAAGGCGTTGACCTGGAAGGTCGCCTGCAGGCCTTGCAACTCCAGTTGGGCGAGGCCCTTTTCGGCTTTCGCGGCGCCGCTGTGCAATACACCGATACTGCACACCAGCAGATGCAGATGCGGGACGGCGTCGCGCAAGCGACTGGCCAGTTCGGCTAGTGCTGTTTCAGCGCAGACATCCACATCCAGGCACTGTAGACGCTCGCCATGAGTCTTGGCCAGCGTTGCCAGGCCTGGGGCTTGCCGGGCGTTGCGCGCTACCGCCCAGACCCGCGCCACATCTGCGCGGGCCAGCAGTTGTTCGGTCATGGCCAGGCCGATGCCACGGCTGGCGCCGCAGACGACTGCTTCGGCTGGCTCGGAGAGTCGTTGCCAGAAATTCAATTTGCAGTGCTCCTGCTTGGCTGGGGCGACAAGGCTTGTGCGTCGTTTGCGTGATCACGGATTGGTTGGGTGAATGGCATACTGATGCTCAAGAATGAAGGAAACAACGATTATGCGTGTCTGGATAGATGCCGATGCCTGCCCGCGTGCCGCGCGCGATCAGTTGGTCAAGTTTGCCCTCAAGCGCGGCTTAGAGGTGGTGCTGGTGGCCGGTCAGGCGCAGGCCAAGCCGGCTTATGCGTGCGTGCGGCTGATCGTGGTGCCCAGTGGCCCGGATGCGGCGGACGATTATCTGGTCGAGCACGCCCAGCCCGGTGAGCTGGTGATTTGCAGCGATGTACCGCTGGCCGACCGCTTGGTCAAGAAAGGCGTTGCCGCTCTCGATCCGCGCGGCAAGGAGTTCGACGAGGGCAACATGGGCGAGCGTCTGGCAGTGCGCAATTTGTTTACCGATCTGCGTGAACAAGGTCAGATCGGCGGCGGTCAGGGGCCTTACGGCGAGCGCGACAAACAGGCCTTCGCCAACTCGCTGGATCGTATTTTGACCCGTTTGATGCGGGGCTGAAGGTCGGCCGTTCCAGCCCGACAGGCTCCTAGCCGCACAGATAGGTGCCGGTGCCCACCGCGATCAGGGTGCCGTCATCGCTGTGCAGTTCGCTGCGTACCACCGCGACCTTGTTGCCGGAACGCAGCAGCACGGCGCTGGCGGTGAAGTGCTGGCCGCGACCGGGGCGCAGGTAGTCGATGCGCAGGTCGATGGTGCCCAGCTTGGACAGTCGCGTCATGCGTTCGGTGCTGGGCAGGTGCTGGTGTTTGTCGAAAGCGCCGATCAGCGCCATGGCGCCACCGACGACATCCAGCAGCGATGAGATGACCCCGCCATGCAGGATGCCGTGGACGAAGTTGCCGATCAGCTCGGGCTTCATCGGCAGGTGCATGGTCACCCGCTGCGTACTCATCTCGCCGAGTTGGATGCCGAGCATCCGGTTGAACGGGATGCGCTGAAAAAAGCCGCTTACCGCCTGCTGCAGTTCCTCGCTGAGTTCGAGAGCTGGAGTGGTCATGACGTCTGCCTTTGTGGGGTTTCACTCACGCTGCCGCAGGCGAACCTGTTTGGCCAGAGGCGCGGCGGCTGTGCCGCGCGCATTGGCGGATTCACCCTAGCAGCCTGTCCGAGAGTACGAGGTTTTGCAGGTCGCCATTCTCGGCCAGGCTACTAGGCGTGGGTCAGTTCGAGCACCCGGTCGACCAGCTTGTTGATGCCCGAGGCCGCTTCGCTGATCGACTGGGCGAGCATGTAGGCGGGCGTGGTGACCAGCTTGTGGGTGTGATCCTCGACAATATCGCTGACCTCGCACTCGTGATGGGTGGCGCCCATTTGCGTCAGTGCGGCGGCGGTTTCCTGGTCGTTGCCGATGGTGCAGACCACGCCCTGGCCGAAGATTTTTGCCGCCAGGACCGGGGCGATGCACATCAGCCCGACCGGTTTGCCGGCCTTGACGAAGGCTTGGGCAGCGTTCAGTACGTCGGGCTGCACCTTGCAGTTGGCGCCGCCGACGATGAAGTCGGAGAGGTTCTTGGCCACGCCAAAGCCGCCGGGCATGATCAGGGCGTCGAAATCGTCGGCATGCAGTTCGCGGACGTCCTTGACCTTGCCGCGTGCGATGCGGGCAGCCTCCACCAGGACGTTGCGCGTCTCGTCCATTTCGTCGCCGCTGTAATGATCGACCACGTGCAGTTGCTGCATATCTGGCGCAAAGCATTGCACCGTGGCGCCGCGCTGGTCGAGGCGCAGCAGGGTGATCACGCTCTCATGGATCTCTGCGCCGTCATATGCGCCGCAACCGGAAAGAATCACCGCTACTTTTCTGTTCATCGAGAACTCCTGATCACTGGGCTGAGCCAAGACGGCTGTGTAGATTATGGCTGGTCTGCGGCCGAACCTCGACGCGCTGATGGGGTGAGTGGCCGCGGGAGCCGGGCGTATCATCATCGGCCTGGGTATGCTGCTAATCCTAGCCGCTGGGCTTTGGCAGCGATATGGGCCGGGGATGAATTAGCTCGCGCCAAGCGATATCCGCTTGGGCTGAGAGCTCAGCGCCGCGGCTCCGCTGGCTGGGCGGCGCTGGCGGGGGAATCAGTGCGCCGAGCGGCGCAGGCGCTGGCGTAGCCAGAAGCCCAGGGCGAGCAGCAGCAGCGCGCCGAAGACATACAGCTGGTAGCGGCGGAAGTCGCCGAGGATGGTTTCCAGCGCCGCGCCCAGGTAATAGGCCGCCAGCCCCAGGCCGGTAGCCCAGATGGTCACGCCGATGGCGTCCAGCAGCAGGTAGCGGCGCCATGAGTAGCCGGACAGGCCGATGGCCAGCGGCATCACCGTGCGCATGCCGTAAATGAAACGAAAGCCCAATACCCACAGGTCCGGATGCCGGCGCAGGAGCAGCAGTGCCTTGTCGCCCAGGCCCTGCCAGTGGGGGCGGCGGGCGAGGATGCGACGGCCATGGCGGCGGCCGAGGAAATACCACAGCTGGTCGCTGGCGTAGGTGCCGCAGAAGGCGAACAGCACCACCAGTTGGATGCTCAGGTAACCGCGCAGAGCCAGGTACGCCGCCAGCAGCAGCGCCATCTCGCCCTCGAGAAAGGTGCCAAGCAGCACCGCGGGATAGCCAAATTGCTGCAGAAGATGTTCGAGCATGGCGGCGGCCGAAGAGTCAGGCGCACAGCCTACTCCCTCGCGTCGCTGGGGAAAACGGGGCATCGCTCGACGCCGGTGAGCTCGATGGTCACAATATCGGCAGGCTGCCGCGACGCATTGGCGCAGTTTCGCCTGCGATCGTCATCATTTAGTCATAATGGTGGCTTATAACTGTCACGCTCGCCCGTTCGTGCGGGCTATGGAGTCTGCCGTGAGTTTTACCCCCGCCAATCGCCTGTTTCCCACTACCCGCCTGCGGCGCAACCGGCGCGATGACTTTTCCCGGCGCCTGGTGCGTGAGCATCGGTTGAGTGTCGACGACCTGATCCTGCCGGTGTTCGTGCTCGACGGCGTCAACCGCCGCGAGGCGATCGCCTCGATGCCAGGCGTCGAGCGTCTGTCCATCGACCTGCTGCTGCACGAGGCGGAGAAGTGGGTGGCACTGGGCATCCCGGCGCTGGCGCTGTTTCCGGTGACGCCGCTGGAGAACAAGTCCCTGGACGGCAGGGAGGCATGGAACCCCGAGGGCATCGCCCAGCGCGCGATTCGCGCCCTGCGTGCACGCTTCCCGGAGTTGGGCATCATCAGCGACGTGGCCCTGGATCCCTTCACCACCCACGGCCAGGACGGCATCCTCGACGCAGACGGCTACGTGCTCAACGACGTCACCGTCGACGCCCTGGTCAAGCAGGCGTTGTCGCATGCCGAGGCCGGGGCCCAGGTGGTCGCGCCCTCGGACATGATGGACGGCCGGGTGCAGGCGATCCGCGAGACCCTGGAGCTGGCCGATTTCCCCAATGTGCGCATCATGGCCTACTCGGCCAAGTACGCCAGCGCCTACTACGGCCCGTTCCGCGATGCGGTGGGCTCGGCGGCCAACCTGGGCAAGGCCAACAAGGCTAGCTACCAGATGGACCCGGCCAACGGCGACGAGGCGCTGCATGAAGTGGCCGCCGACCTGGCCGAAGGCGCCGACATGGTCATGGTCAAGCCGGGCATGGCTTATCTGGACATCCTCTGGCGGGTCAAGCAGGAATTTCGCGTGCCAACCTTTGTCTACCAAGTCAGTGGCGAGTACGCCATGCATATGGCTGCGATCCAGAACGGTTGGCTGGGCGAGGCGGTGATTCTCGAATCGCTGACCGCTTTCAAGCGGGCCGGTGCCGATGGCATTCTTACCTATTTCGCCGTTCGTGCGGCAGAACTGTTACAGCCGGGACACTAGTCCGGCCAGGACGATCCAATGACTACCGAAGGACCCGCCCCGAGCGAACTGCAGACTGCCGAAGCGGTCGTCGCCGAACTGCCGACGGAAATCCTGCCGCCGATCGAAACGCCCGCGCCAACGCCGGCACCGCCCATGGTGGTGCCTGGGCTGGACGACAGCAGCCTGTATATCCACCGCGAGTTGTCGCAGCTGCAATTCAATATCCGCGTGCTGGAGCAGGCGCTGGATGAGTCCTACCCGTTGCTCGAGCGGCTGAAGTTTCTGCTGATCTTCTCCAGCAACCTGGACGAGTTCTTCGAGATCCGCGTCGCCGGCCTGAAGAAGCAGATCAACTTCGCCCGCGAGCAGGCCGGTGCCGATGGCTTGCAGCCGCATCAGGCGCTGGCGCGGATTTCCGAGTTGGCGCACGAGCAGGTCGATCGTCAGTACGCGATCCTCAACGATGTACTGTTCCCGGCGCTGGCGAAGCACAGCGTCAACTTCATCCGTCGGCGTCACTGGAACACCAAGCTGAAGGCCTGGGTGCGCCGCTACTTTCGCGACGAAATCGCGCCCATTATCACGCCGATCGGCCTGGATCCGACCCATCCGTTCCCCTTGCTGGTGAACAAGAGCCTGAACTTCATCGTCGAGCTGGAGGGCGTCGACGCCTTCGGCCGCGATTCGGGGCTGGCGATCATCCCGGCGCCGCGCCTGTTGCCGCGGATCATCAAGGTGCCGGAGGAGGTCGGTGGCCCCGGCGACAACTACGTGTTCCTCTCCTCGATGATCCACGCGCATGCCGACGACCTGTTCCAGGGCATGAAGGTCAAAGGCTGCTACCAGTTCCGCCTGACCCGCAACGCCGACCTGTCGGTGGACACCGAGGACGTCGAGGATCTGGCCCGCGCCCTGCGCGGCGAGTTGTTCTCGCGGCGTTACGGCGATGCGGTACGCCTGGAGGTGGTCGACACCTGCCCGCGGCCGCTGCTGGATTACCTGCTCAAGCAGTTCAGCCTGAGCGAGAGCGAACTGTACCGGGTCAGCGGCCCGGTCAACCTGACCCGCCTGTTCAGCATCACCGGCCTGGCCAGTCATCCGGAGTTGCAGTACCCGCCGTTCACCCCGGTGATCCCCAAGCTGCTGCAGAACAGCGACAACATCTTCAGCGTGATCAGCAAGCAGGACATCCTCCTGCTGCACCCGTTCGAGTCCTTCACCCCGGTGGTCGATCTGCTCCGTCAGGCGGCGAAAGACCCGCACGTGCTGGCGATCAAGCAGACCCTGTACCGCAGCGGCGCCAACTCGGAAATCGTCGATGCGCTGGTCGAGGCCGCGCGCAACGGCAAGGAAGTCACCGCGGTGATCGAGCTGCGCGCGCGCTTCGACGAGGAGTCCAACCTGGCCCTGGCCAGTCGCCTGCAGGCGGCCGGTGCGGTGGTGATCTACGGCGTGGTCGGTTTCAAGACCCACGCCAAGATGATGCTGGTTTTGCGCCGCGAGAGCGGCGAGATCGTCCGCTATGCGCACCTGGGCACCGGCAACTACCACGCCGGCAACGCCAAGCTGTACACCGACTACAGCCTGCTCACCGCCGATGTGGCCCTCGGCGAGGACGTGGCGAAGATGTTCAGCCAGCTGATCGGCATGGGCAAGACCCTGCGCATGAAGAAGCTGCTGCACGCGCCCTTCACCCTGAAGAAAACCCTGCTCGACCTGATCGCCAAGGAAACCGCCCAGGCCAGCGAGGGCAAGCCGGCGCACATCATCGCCAAGTTCAATTCGCTGACCGACGCGAAGATCATCCGTGCGCTGTACAAGGCCAGTCAGACCGGGGTGCGCATCGATCTGGTGGTACGCGGTATGTGCTGCCTGCGCCCGGGTATCCCGGGGGTGTCGCACAACATCCAGGTGCGCTCGATCATCGGTCGCTTCCTCGAGCACACGCGGGTGTTCTACTTCCTCAACGAGGGTGAGGAGAAGATCTACCTGTCTAGCGCCGACTGGATGGAACGCAACCTCGACAAGCGTGTCGAGACCTGTTTCCCGGTGGAAGGCAAGAAGCTGATCCTGCGGGTGAAGAAGGAGCTGGAGGCCTACCTGACCGACAACACCCAGAGCTGGGTGCTGCAGCCGGATGGTCGCTATGTGCGCAGCAGCCCGACCGGCAACCAGAACCCGCGTAGCGCGCAGGCCGGATTGCTGGAGAAGTTGACCGTGCCGCTGGTCAGCGCACGCTGAGTTCGACTCCGATGCGCTTGAGCCAGCCCGCTTCCTGAGCGAAATCCGCCTGGGTCAGCGGGTTGGCCTCCAGCCAGCCGTCGGGAAAGACGATTTCCAGGCTCTGCGCGCTGGCCTGCAACTGCACCTTGGGCATCGCCTGGGTGCCGCGGATGTGATGGAAGAGGATGGCGAAACGCAGCAGTACGCACAGGCGGATCAGCTTGATGCCTTCTTCGCCGAATTCGCCGAGCTTGTCCTTGGGAATGTTGCGCCGGTGACCGCGCACCAGCAGGGCGAGCATCTGCTGATCCAGGCGTGAGAAACCGGCCAGGTCGGAGTGCTCGATCAGGTAGGCGCCGTGCTTGTGGTACTGGTAGTGGGCGATGTCCAGTCCCAGTTCATGCACTCGTGCGGCCCAGATCAGCAGCTCGCGATGCCACTCGTCACCCAGTCCCCAGCTGTCCGCCACCTGATCGAGGGCTTCCAGGGCCTTGTGCTCGACCCGGGCCGCCTGCTCCAGATCGACGTGGTAGCGCTCCATCAGCGCGCTCAGGGTGCGCTGGCGGACATCTTCGTGGTGATGGCGGCCGAGCAGGTCATAGAGCACGCCTTCGCGCAGGGCGCCTTCGGAGTGCGTCATGCGCTCGAGCTCGCAGGCATCGAAAATCGCTTCGAGAATGGCCAGCCCGGCGGGGAATATCCCGCGGCGATCCGGTTTGATGCCGCCGAGGTCGAGCTTGTCCACGTCGCCGAGCTTGAAGATCTTGCGTTTGAGCCAGGCCAGGCCGTCCGGGTTGATCTCGCCATTGCCCAGCCCGGCGGCCTGGATCGCCAGGCCGATGGCCTTGATGGTGCCGGACGCTCCCACCGCATCCTGCCAGCCGAGCCTGCGCAGGGCATGCTCGATGCCCATGATCTCCAGGCGGGCCGCGGTATAGGCCTGGGCGTAACGGGCCGGGGTGATCTTGCCGTCCTTGAAGTAGCGCTGGGTGTAGCTCACGCAGCCCATCTGCAGGCTCTCGCGCAGCAAGGGCTCGAAGCGCTGGCCGATGATGAACTCGGTGCTGCCGCCGCCGATATCGGTCACCAGGCGTTTGCCCGGGGTGTCGGCGATGCTGTGGGACACGCCGAGGTAGATCAGCCGCGCTTCTTCGCGGCCGGAGATGACTTCGACCGGGTGGCCGAGGATTGCCTCGGCGCGATGGATGAAGTCGCCGCGGTTGTGCGCCTCGCGCAGGGCATTGGTGCCGACGATACGCACCGCCCCCTCCGGCAGGCTGGCGGTCAGCTGGGCGAAGCGGCGCAGGCAGTCGAGGCCGCGCTGCATGGAGGCCTCGTCGAGCAGGCGCAGTTCGTCGATACCGGCGGCCAGTTGCACCTTGTCGCCCAGGCGTTCGAGGATGCGCAGTTCGCCATGATCGGCCTTGGCCAACACCATGTGGAAACTGTTGGAGCCCAGGTCGATGGCTGCAATCAAGGGAAATGACTCTGCAGGGGTATGCGGCATGGTTGGCTTTCTCGAAGCGGAACGCCGACATCCTGCCACGATCGCCCGGGCACGCCAACGCATACCGATGCCGCAGGCCGTTGTCCTGTGCTTGGCCGCCCGGCGGTTTACCGTTCCAGTCGAGCCCGTCGCGGGTGGCAAGCCCGTTGCGAGGGGGCTGTCTGGGCGTCTTGCGCGGTCCTGGTCCGGTAGTTTCTGACTGGAGTTGCGCAGACCTTTGCCAAGGCCTATAGATAAGCTCAATAGCGTCCGCCTTCCTGTGTCGGGAAAGCCGGGCTATGATGTCGGCCATCTTTTGCTTCCGAACACGGAGACTTTCCATGAGCGAATTCATCACCAATGTCAGCGACGCCAGTTTCGACCAGGACGTCATTCAGGCCGAGGGACCGGTGCTGGTCGACTACTGGGCTGAGTGGTGCGGCCCGTGCAAGATGATCGCGCCGGTGCTCGATGAGATCGCCCAGACTTACCAGGGCAAGCTGAAAGTCTGCAAGCTGAACATCGACGAAAACCAGGAGACTCCGCCGAAATACGGCGTGCGTGGCATTCCGACCCTGATGCTGTTCAAGAATGGCAACGTCGAAGCCACCAAGGTTGGCGCGCTGTCCAAGTCGCAACTGGCGGCGTTTCTCGACAGCAATATCTAAGCTGGGTCGAGATGCAAAAGCCCCGTCGGTTGCGGCAATGCTGTTCACTTAAGGATTGTTGACTAATCCTTGTTCAGCAGGAGAATCCGGAACCCTTATCAGGTTCCGGATTTTTTATGTCTATTGCGCAGGATCTGAGTGACGTACTGGACGCTGCCGGGCAGCCTTTGGCGCGGCTGGATACGTTGGTCCAGCATATTCCGCAGGAATGGGTTGAAGCCGCCGCACTGTTGGCCGAGCAGGCGACTATTCGCCGGCGGCGCTTACCCGCGGATATGGTTTTGTGGCTGGTAGTCGGTATGGCGCTTTTTCGCAGCGAGCCGATTACCGAGGTCGCCCGCCGCCTTAATATCTGTGCCGAAGGCCTGGCCAATGATGTTTTGCTGGCCAAAAGCACGCTTTCCCACGCCCGCCAACGGCTGGGCAAACAACCCCTCGAATGGTTATTCCAGCAATGCGCCAACGTCTGGGGATATGAGGGTTATCCGCAGGATCAGTGGCATGGACTGCAGGTCTTCGCGGTCGACGGGGCGTTGTTTCGAACCCAGGAAACCACTGAGTTGCGGGAGCATTTTGGTTCGGGCAATACCTCGACTACGCGGCAAACGCCTTATCCGATGCTGCGCTTGGTCGCCTTGATCAATGTCCGCTCTCATGTGTTCGCCAGTGCTGCCATCAGTCCTTACCGCAAAGGTGAAATTCCGCTGGCCAGTGATTTTGTCGGCGCCATTCCCGCGAACTCGGTGACCCTGCTGGATAAAGGTTTCTTCAGCGCAGACCTGCTCTTGGGCATCCAAAACGATGCGCCCAATCGACACTGGATGATTCCTGAGCGCAAAGGCCTAGTGGCGACCGAGCTCGAGCGTTACGGCGATGGCGACTGCCTGGTGCAAATGCGCGTATCGCCCCAGGCGCGAAAGAAAAACCCGCAGCTGCCGGAGCACTGGCAGGTTCGCGCGGTCACCTATGAAGTGCAAGGCCAAGACAAAACGGTGTTCACCTCGTTGCCGGCCAAGCAATTTAGCGCCCAGCAGGTCGCCACGCTGTATCACGAACGCTGGGAAATTGAACTGGGATTCAGGGATATCAAAAGCTCAATGCAAGACAACACGCTGACGCTTCGCAGCAAGACCGTGGACCTGGTGTACCAGGAATTATGGGGGGTATTACTCGGCTACAACGTGGTGCGTCGAGAGGCCAGTCAGGCTGCGGTGGCCCACCAACGGGCCCCGAGCGAGATCAGCTTCAAGTTCGCCTGCCAGTTCATTGCCGCTCAACTGGTAGTCATAGCAGGCGCGCTGTCACCCGGAAATACGCCCCGACGGCTGGCGGATTTACGCGGCAGTATCGGCCTGCTATTCATAAAAAAACGCCCCAGGCCATCGACGCCCAGGACGGTGAAGATGTCCAAGACCCGCTACCCAGTTGACCGCAAAGCTGCTCCGCTTAAGTGAACAGCATTGC
>NZ_JBFIIG010000034.1:0-30397 GCF_041601375.1 Pseudomonas sp.
GGCAAGCCGATCCTCGACCTGCGCTACCGCTACGAACACGTCGACCAGGACAACGCGCTGAACAACGCCAACGCCCAGACCCTGCGCACCCGCGTCGGCTTCCAGAGCGGCAAGTGGTACGGCCTCTCCGCCCTGGTCGAGGCGGACAACGTCAGCCGCATCGGCGACGCCAGCTACAACAGCACGCGCAACGGCCAGAGCGATTTTTCCGTAGTCGCCGACCCGGACGGCAGCGAAATCAACCAGGCCCTGCTGCGCTATGACCATGCGCTGGGCAACGCGGTCGTCGGTCGCCAGCGCATCAACCTGGACAACCAGCGCTTCGTCGGCGGCGTGGCCTGGCGGCAGAACGAGCAGACCTACGACGGCGTGCTCGGCCAGCTGAAGCCGCTGGACGGCCTGACCCTGACCTACGCCTACATCGACAACATCAACAGCATCTTCGGCCCCGGCGACAATCGTTTCGACACCGCGGGCAACCCGGCCAATATCGAAGGCCACAGCCACCTGTTGAACGCCCAGTACCTGGTCATGCCCGAGCTGACCGCCACCGCCTACCAGTACCGCCTGGGCCTGGACAACCTGGCCGGCGGCGGCCAGTCGAGCAAGACCACAGGCCTTCGCCTCAATGGCGCCGTAGCCGGAGTCAGCTACGCCCTGGAATACGCCCGGCAGAGCGACCATGCCGACAACCCGCAGGATCTGGACAGTGAATACTACCTGGCCGAACTCGGTTACACGCTCAAGGGCGTGACCCTCAAGGGCGGCTACGAAGTCCTCGGCGGCGACGCAGGACCGGGCAACCGCGCCTTCCAGACCCCGCTGGCGACCAAACACGCCTTCCAGGGCTGGGCCGACATCTTCCTGCTGACCCCGGCCAACGGCATCCAGGACGCCTACGTCGGTGGCAGCACCGCGCTGTTCGGCGGCAACCTGGCGGCCTGGTACCACGACTTCCGCGCCGAGAAAGGCAGCAGCCACTATGGCTCGGAGATCGATGTCTCCTACGCCCATGCGATTCCGGGCGTGAAGGGTCTGGTCGGCCTGGTCAAGTACGCCGGCTACGATGCCGACGACTTCGCCGTGGACACCGACAAGCTCTGGGTGCAACTGCAATATAGCTACTGACGACCCCGCCCCTCACAGCGGGGCCTTTCCTGCTGCGCCCGCGACGGTCTCCGACGCGGGCCTCAAGGAGGCTTTCCCATGCTCAAATCCATTATTGCCGGCCTGCTGTTCGGTCTTGCCCTGCTCAGCCCGCCGAGTTGGGCGACCATCAACGCCGCCGAGGCGATGAACCTGTCCGGCATGCAACGCATGCTTAGCCAGCGCATCGCCAAGAGCTACCTGATGATCGGCGCCGAGATTCGTCCGGATCTGGCCGAACAGCAGCTCGACCAGAGCATCGCCACATTCGAGAGCAACTACCTGGCCCTCGGCGAATACGCCCCCACCGCACAGATTCGCACCGCCCTGACCGAGGTCGGGCAAACCTGGCAACGCTACCGCGAACAGGCACTGGCACGCCCGGACAAGCAACAGGCGCCGGTCATCCTGGAACTCAGCGACCGACTGCTGGAGCAGAGCGAGCAGGTGGTGCAACTGCTCGAACGCCACAGCGGCGGGCAAAGCGCACGCCTGGTCAACCGCAGCGGCCGCCAGCGCATGCTCAGCCAGCGCATCGCCAAGCTCTACCTGGCCATGAGCTGGCGCCTGCCGATCGCCGGCCTGGAACAGTCGTTCAATCAGGCAGTGGAGGAATTCGACCAGGCCCTGCAGGAACTGCAGCAGGCTCGGCAGAACACTCCGGCCATCGCCAAGGGCCTGCAACAGGCCGAAGCCCAGTGGCGCTTCACCCGCGTCGGTTTCAATCTCTCCGCCGACTCGCGCTTCGTACCCACGGTGATCGCCACCACCAGCGAAACCCTGCTGTGGCAGATGCATGAGCTGACCAACCAGTACGAGGGGGTGATGCTGGCAGGCTCCTGAGGCGTACCCGCTCAACCCGCTAGGGTGCGCCATGCGCACCCCCTTCGACCAACGGAGCCTACCCATTGGTGCGCGCGGCGCACCCTACAGTGGCGCCCGGCTCTGACGTTTTACCGCCAATTGGCGGCCGCAGTAGGCGAGACTCTAACCCTCGCTACGCACCCGCTGCACGGCATCCAGCCAACCGTGGTAAAGCTTGCTGCGGTGCTCCGCGCTCATCCGCGGATCGAAGCGCTGCTGGCGCTGCCAATGCCCGGCAATCTCGTCGAGGTCGCGATAGACGCCCGCCTTGAGCCCGGCCAGGTAGGCCACGCCGAGGGCGGTGGTTTCGGTGACCTCGGGGCGTTCGACCGACACCCCGAGAATGTCGGCGAGAAACTGCATGACCCAGTTGTTCTCCACCATGCCGCCATCCACCCGCAGCGCGCTGGGTTCGGCGGCGCCGTCCTGACGCATGGCCTCGAGCAGGTCGCGGGTCTGGTAGCAGACCGACTGCAGGCCGGCGGTGACGATCTCCTTGATCCCGGTGTCGCGGGTCAGGCCGAAGATCGCGCCGCGCGCCTTCGGGTCCCAGTAAGGCGCGCCCAGGCCGGTGAAGGCCGGCACCAGGTAGACCCCGCAGGCATCGCCGGTCTGTTCGGCCAGGGCCTCGCTGTCGCGCGCATGGCTGATCAGCTTGATGCCGTCGCGCAGCCACTGCACCGCGGCCCCGGCGACGAAGATGCTGCCCTCCACCGCATAGGTGACCTTGCCGTCCAAGCGGTAACCGACGGTGGTGAGCAGGCGATTTTTCGAGGCCACCGGGGTGGCGCCGGTGTTCTGGATCATGAAGCAGCCGGTGCCGTAGGTGCTCTTGACCATGCCCGGCTGGAAACAGGCCTGACCGATCAGCGCGGCCTGCTGATCGCCGGCCATGCCCAGCACCGGAATCGGCGCGCCGAGCAGTTCGGCCTCGAGGGTGCCGAAGTCGGCGGCGCAGTCCAGCACTTCGGGCAGCAGGCTGGGCGGAATGTCCAGCAATTCGAGCATCTGGGCGTCCCACTGCTGGGTGTGGATGTTGAACAGCATGGTGCGCGAGGCATTGGTCGCGTCGGTCTTGTGCGACTTGCCACCGGTCAGGCGCCACAGCAGAAAGCTGTCCACGGTGCCGAAACGCAGTTCGCCACGCTCGGCCCGCGCCCGCGCGCCGGCCACGTTATCGAGGATCCAGCGCAATTTGGTGCCGGAGAAATAGGGGTCGATCAGCAGGCCGGTATTGGCCGCCACCGTCGCCTCGTGGCCGGCGGCCTTGAGCCCGGCACAGTAGTCGGCGGTCCGCCGGTCCTGCCAGACGATGGCCGGATGAATCGGGATGCCGGTCGCGGCGTCCCACACCAGGGTGGTCTCGCGCTGGTTGGTGATGCCGATGGCGGCGATCTGGCTGGCCGCCAGGCCACCCTGCTCGAGCGCCGCGCGGCAGACCGCGAGGGTGCTCTGCCAGATTTCCTCGCCGTCGTGCTCGACCCAGCCGTCCTGCGGGAAGTACTGTTTGAACTCCTGCTGCGCCCGCGCCAACGGTTGGCCCTGGGCAGAGAAGACGATGGCGCGGCTGCTGGTGGTGCCTTGGTCGATCGCGAGCAGGTAGTCGGACATGCGGATTTCCTTTGTTGTTATGCGGATGGATCAAGCAACGCCATAGCGGGCCGGGCCGCGCGGCTCATTGCCGGCCGATGGCGGCGAAACCGGCCTGAGTCAGTTGCGCCAGCACCTCAGCCGCCAACTCCACCTCCAGTCCGCGCCGCCCGGCGCTGACGAAGATACTCGGGTACTGCTGCGCCGATACGTCGATAAAGGTGCGCAGTCGCTTCTTCTGTCCCAGCGGGCTGATGCCACCGAGCAGATAGCCGGTGGTGCGTTGCGCCGCAGCGGGATCGGCCATCTCGGCCTTCTTCGCCCCTGCGGCCTGGGCCAGGGCCTTCAGGTCGAGGCTGCCCGCCACCGGCACCACGGCCACCAGCAATTCGCCTTTTTCGCTGGCCGCGAGCAGGGTCTTGAACACCCGGGCCGGCTCGAGGTCGAGTTTTTCCGCCGCCTCCAGGCCATAGGAAGCGGCCTTGGGATCATGGCTGTAGCTGTGCACCCGATGCGCAGCCTTATGCTTTTTCAGTAAATCGATAGCGGGAGTCATGTTCGTTTGTGAAAATACCCTAGCCAAGTCCACGTACCTTAGCCGAAAAAACTGCCAGGAGCAGTTTTTAACGTCGCGCCGCGACGGCCCGCAGGATGGCCGCCATGGATGGCAGGCCATAAAATTTCTTCAGCGACAGCCTATACTGCCGCACAACACAAGGATCGCCCCCATGACCCTGGCGCCGCGCCAACATGACATCCTCGCCCTCGCCCGCGGACGCGGCTACGTGAGTATCGACGAACTGGCCCAGGCCTTTGCCGTCACTCCGCAGACCATCCGCCGCGACATCAACCAGCTGGCCGAGCAGGGCCTGCTGCGGCGCACCCATGGCGGCGCGGCGAGCGATGCCTCGAGCACCCAGAACACCGCCTATGCCATGCGCGCCGGGCAGATGCGCGAGGAGAAGCAGCGCATCGCCGAAGCCATCGCCGCGCACATTCCCGACCACGCCTCGCTGTTCATCAGCATCGGCACCACCACCGAAGCGATTGCCCGCGAACTGCTCAAGCGCAAGGGCCTGAAGATCATCACCAACAACCTGCACGTCGCCGCCCAGCTCAGCGCCAAGGCCGATTTCGAGGTACTGGTGGCCGGCGGTACGGTGCGTAGCGACGGCGGTATCGTCGGCCAGTCGACGGTGGATTTCATCCAGCAGTTCAAGGTCGACTTCGCCCTGGTCGGCATCAGCGGCATCGACGAGGATGGCAGCCTGCTCGACTTCGACTACCAGGAAGTGCGGGTGTCCCAGGCGATCATCGACAACGCGCGGCAAGTCTTTCTCGCCGCCGACTCGAGCAAATTCGGGCGTAATGCCGTGGTGCGCCTGGGCTCGATCACCCTGGTCGACCGCGTGTTCACCGACGCGCCGCCCTCGGCCGCGATCAGCCGCCTGCTGGCCGAGCACGAGGTGCAGCTGGATCTGGTCTGAGAGCTTGTGAAAAAACTCTTGCCTACGAACGCCTCTGCAAACGCCTCTGCGAACGCCTCCAAACACCGCAGCGAACGCCTGGAGGCGCCCTCGCTGCGGTGCTCGATATTTCCACAACCTCTGAGCTTGTAAACACCGCTCGCCGACTGCGACCGGTGGCTTCACAAGCGGCAAGCGGCAAACCACCCCGAGAACAGCCAACAACCACTCGGCAGCAAAATCGCGCGGCGGGCTGGCGAAGCCGGACATATTCGACTAGCATATTTTCGAAATCGAACATAACCAAGTTCACTTTCGACTTTATGGTGCCACCATGCCTCCTCGCCCCAAGCACATTGCCCCTTTCGCCGAAGTCTACGATCTGGCGGTCGTCGGTGGCGGCATCAATGGCGTCGGCATCGCCGCCGATGCGGCCGGTCGCGGCCTGTCGGTATTCCTTTGCGAAAAGGACGACCTGGCCGAACACACCTCCTCGGCCAGCAGCAAGCTGATCCACGGCGGCCTGCGCTACCTGGAACACTACGAGTTCCGCCTGGTGCGCGAAGCCCTGGCCGAACGCGAGGTGCTGCTGGCCAAGGCGCCGCATATCGTCAAGCCGCTGCGCTTCATCCTGCCGCACCGCCCGCACCTGCGCCCGGCCTGGATGATCCGTGCCGGCCTGTTCCTCTACGACCACCTCGGCAAGCGCGAGAAACTGCCCGCCTCGCGCAGCCTGCGCTTCGGCGCGGGCAGCCCGCTGAAGGCGGAGATCAGCCACGGCTTCGAATACTCCGACTGCTGGGTCGACGACGCCCGTCTGGTGGTGCTCAACGCCATGGCCGCCCGCGAACAGGGTGCCCATGTGCACACCCGTACCCGCTGCATCAGTGCACGGCGCAGCAAGGGCTTGTGGCATATGCACATGGAGCGCGTCGATGGCAGCCTGTTCTCGATCCGCGCGCGCGCCCTGGTCAATGCCGCCGGCCCCTGGGTGGCGCGCTTTATCCGCGACGACCTCAAGCTGGCCTCGCCCTATGGCATCCGCCTGATCCAGGGCAGCCACATCATCGTGCCGAAGCTGTTCGACGGCGAGCATGCCTATATCCTGCAGAACGAAGACCGTCGTATCGTCTTCGCCATCCCCTACCTGGAACGCTTCACCCTGATCGGCACCACCGACCGCGAATACACCGGCGACCCGGCCAAGGTGGCGATCAGCGAGGAAGAGATCGCCTACCTGCTGAGCGTGGTCAACGCCCACTTCAAGCAGCAACTGGCGCGCACGGACATCCTGCACACCTACGCCGGCGTGCGCCCGCTGTGCGACGACGAGTCCGACCAGCCCTCCGCCGTCACCCGCGACTACACCCTGGCCCTGTCCTGCCAGCCGGGCGAGGCGCCGCTGCTCTCGGTGTTCGGCGGCAAGCTGACCACCTACCGCAAGCTGGCGGAAGCGGCGCTGGCGCACTTGGCGCCGCACTTCCCGCAGATGAAACCGCGCTGGACCGCCAGCGCCCTGCTCCCCGGCGCGGAAAACCTGGAAAGCCAAAGCGCCATGGTCGAAGCCCTGTGTGCCCGCTTCGGCTGGCTGCCGACCGCCCTCGCCCGGCGCTGGGCCAGTTGCTATGGCAGCCGCAGCTGGGTCCTGCTCGAGGGCGTGCAAGAGCAGAGCGACCTCGGCGAACACCTGGGCGGCGGCCTCTATGCGCGCGAAGTGGATTACCTGTGCCAGTACGAATGGGCCATGCAAAGCGCCGATATCCTCTGGCGGCGGACCAAGCTGGGCTTGTTCATGACGCCCTCGCAGCAGGCGCGGCTGGCCCGCTACTTGCGCGTGCATTCGCCTAACAGCCCGGAAGGCGCCCACGTGGCCTGACTAGCCCTTGCTATCCCTTCGCCCCGCCAATCGCCCGAGACGCGGGGCTTTTTTTTTGCTGCCGATGGCTGGCCAGGGTAAACCGTGCAGCAGTGATCGGCGATGCACTGCCTGCGGCCAGTGATACACCCTACGGATCGCGGATTGCTCGAGACCGTAGGGCGGCTTCGGAGCGCAGCGACAACCCGCCAGCTTTTGTGTCGCGCCGAGCAACCATTGGTGCACTGCCTGCGGCGAGTGACACCCTACGGATCGCGGATTGCTTGGGGTCATTGACCGAAACGTAGGGCGTTTGCAGGCTAGCTCGGTAGGCGGGTGTTTTTTCACAGCCTCTTAACGCTACAGCTGCGCCCAGTGCCCATCCTGACGATGCGCCTGGAGATGCGGCAGCACCGCCGCCAGCAGCGGTTCCTTGAACGCCTCCTGGAAACGATGGGCCAGACCGGGGATCAGCTTCAGTGCGCTGCCCTGGATATGCGCGGCCACATGCACGCCGTGCATCGCCGGCAGCAACGGGTCGGCGGTGCCGTGCACCACCAGGGTCGGCACCTGCAGGCGATTGAGCAACTCGACCCGGCTCGACTCGGCGAGTATCGCCAGCAGCTGGCGTTGCACGCCCCCGGGGTTGAAGGCGCGTTCGTAGGCGATCTCGGCCTGCTGCAGGAGCGCCTGGCGATCGTCGCTGACCAACGGACTGCCGAGGGCGGCGAGCAGATCGGCCTGCTGCTCGAGCGCCAGCGCGCGGCTCGACGCCTCGCGCGCGGCGAGTAATTCCAGCAACGCCGGGCTGGGTGCCGGCAGGCCCTGGGCGCCGGAGCTGGTCATGATCAGGGTCAGGCTCTGCACCCGGGCCGGGGCCAGATCGGCCAGGTGCTGGGCGATCATCCCGCCCATGCTGGCGCCGAGCACATGGAAGCGGCGCACGCCCAGGGCATCCATCAGGCCCAGGGCATCGCCGGCCATGTCGCGCAACTGGTAAGGCGCCGAGACCCTCAGGCCGAGACGATAGCGCAACGCCTCGTAGGCGAGGTTGGCCGGTGGCGGCGTCCGCACCCAGCGGCTCAGGCCGACATCGCGGTTGTCGAAGCGGATCACCCGGAAACCCTGCCCGCACAGACGCGCGACCACCTCGTCCGGCCAGTGGATCAACTGCCCGCCCAGGCCCATGACCATCAGCAGCACCGGATCGCTGACGCGACCGATGCTCTGGTAGGCCAATTGCACCTCGTTCAGCTCGACCTTGAAGGTCGGCGCCAGCACATCGCAGCGCTCGCTGCCAAACACAGGCAAGCCGCAAAGGAGCACGGCAAGAAGAAATAACGCACGCATGAAAACACCAGAACGCAGAACCCCATTGAGACGCGAGTTTGCTGACATTTACTCGAGCGCGCTGCCACACAACCGTGACAATTTGATGAATCTTGCCGAGCGGTGGCTAACCGGCCAAGCTCAATGCGGCAGGCCGAAAACCGCTTTCGGCCTGCCAGTCAGGTTGCCTGACGCATAGCCATCAGGTTTGTGGCAGAGCGTCGGCGCAGGGTAGCGGTGCCCGCTTCTGCACGGAGTGATACAGCAGGCTGGACACCATAAAACCTATCACCGCCAATATGCTCATCAAGGAGAAGACATAGGTGTAGCCCTGCTGACCCGGGAAGTGATCGAGGATCGAGCCATAGATGACATAGGCAAACATGCCGGGTGCATAACCGATCAGGCAGCCGATACCGAAGGCCGAGCCGGTGATATGCGGGGCAATCCCTACCTCACTCATGGGCGCCCAGAACACGCCACGCATGGTGAAGACGATCAAGGCGAAGGAGAGCGTGGCGGCCATGCCGGCGTAGATGAAACTGTTGCCCTTGGGGATCAGCATGATAAGCGCCATGGCCGGCAGCAGCGCCAGGAATGCCCACTTCAGGTAACGACTCGAACTCTTCAGGCGCTTGTCCGCCATGTAGCCGCCGGCCGGCCCACCCAGCACCTTGAGGAAGTACTGATTGATGATCCCGTATGCACCGACCAGCGCCACCGGCAACTCGTACATGTCCTTCAGGAAGGGGATGAAATAGGTCAGGCCGCAGTAGACGATGTAGACCATGAACACGTTGAAGCTGACCAGCCAGACGCCCGGCACGCGCACGGCTTCGAGCAGCCCGGAGAGGCTGGAACGCTGAGTCGCGGCCGGCCGCTGCGCGCTGTCACTGAGGAGGAACCAGGTGAGGATACCGGCGAAAATATCGACCAGTGCATAGAACAGGATGGCCGATTTCAGGCCCGTCTCACCCGAACCCATGGCGACAAACACCCCCAGGGCAGAGAAAGCCACCAGGGTGTCGACTACCCCGCGCCCGCCTTCGAGCAAGCCGAACATGCGCCCCTGCTCCTGATCATCGCCCAGGTTGCGAATGGCCTTGAGCAAGGAGGGCCAGAAGATGCAATCGGCGCAGATCGCCAACAGGCTGAACACGATCAGCAGCTTGTCGAAACCGGGAAAGGTCGCCAGGTACAGCCCCAAACTACCGGTACCAATCAACCCCAGGGGAATCAGCTTACGGGTATCGAAACGGTCGGCGAGCATGCCACCGACTACGAACAGGGCGGTAGCGACAATGGCGTTGGCGCTCAAGAGCGTACCGATTTCGGTGTGGCTCAGCCCCATAAACTCCTGCATGGGCACATAGAAGGCGTCCTTGAGGCTCGCCAGCTTATAGATAGTCCCGCCACCGAGGACCAGAACCAGGAATCGGAGCCATTTGGCTTTGGCTTCTGCTGTCATTGTTGTTCTCCACAGAATGATTGTATGTATGCCGAGCACTGCGCGATTCAGGCGCAGGCAAGCGGCGTGTCTGCCAGGGTCAGTTCGCACAGCACCCTGAGTTCGCCGAGCAGACCGCGCACGTAGCGAACTTGGTTGTTCGCCCAACGCCGTTCATCGGCGGCCATCCGCTGCGCCGTGTAGCCGGGCGGCAGGGCCGTTTCGCTCATCTCGCGGTAGGCGATGAAGGGGTCTGGCGCCTCGCCCGACTGGCGGAAGGCTGGGGCGATGTAGTGATTTTCCTGCTCGAGGATGAAGGCGATGACCTGCGGTGCCTGCTCACCCAGCATCAGCAGTTCGTAGAGCATCCGCGGGCTGGGCAGATCGTCCTCGGCGCTGCCCTGCAATACACCGTAATGGCCGAAACCGTTCTGTTCGGGCACGATGCGCACCCCCTTCAGGTGCACCTGACGGATGTGCGGGGCCAGGGTCTGCAGGGCCGCGAGGGGCTGCTCGCAGGCGTTGATCATGTTGCCGAAGTCGAACAGGGCATGCAGGCGCGGATGCTTCAGGCGTTCGAGCAGTTGGCCGATCTCGCCACTCTTGAGCTCCTCGTGCTGCTCGAAATCGAAGAACAGATCGTGCTGATCCGCCAGTTTGGCCAGGTAATGCAGGTCGGTTTCGATCAGATCCATCACCCGTGAGAGATGCCCCTCGTAGCGCGAATAGACGCGGATATTGCGTACACCCAGGGTTCTGGCGATGGCCACCACCTGATCCACGTCCTCCTTGCGCGTGCTGCTGATCTCCAGGTGCAGATCGAGGCCCAACCGTTCGGCCTTGGCGGAAAATGCCAGGAGCTGCTCCCGGTTCATCCTGCCCAGGCTGTTTTCCTCGCCGTCGAGCAGGTGCAGGCTCACGCCCTGGAGCTCATGGGCGTAGGCGAAATCGAGTAGGTCGGACGGTTTGAGGCAACCCTGGGTGAGATTGCTCAAGAGCGGATAGGCATGGGCGAACAGACGCAGCTGGTTCAGTCGCTCGAGCAGTTTGCCGGCCACTGCCGGGGTGAGTAACGGGGGTGGACTGTCGCCGCTGGCCTTGTGGCTCAGCAGGGCGTTGAAGCGTGCTTGGATAGCGTTCATTCGAGTCATTCCTAGGGTAGGCACCGGGCTGGCCGGTGGTGCCTTTATCGCGCGGGAATGAAACGCTCCATATAGCCACTATCGCCTATTTGTTATGACCACTTTCTGCTGCGGGCAACGACTCCACGCAAAACCAATGGCGCCAGTGTCAAACCCGGTGCCCCATAGCCCTCAGGGCTTGAGCCAGGGCCGCGACCTTGTCTTCGGCCTGATCCTCGGGCGTACCGGCAAACCCGATCAGCAGCCCGGGCGGCAGGTAACGCTGGATGCAATAGTCGCTCAAGGCGTAGGTATAGATCTGCTGGCTGGCCAGCCCGCTGGCGACGGCGGCGTCATCCAGTTCGGGCGCCAGCCAGCCGATCACGTGCATCCCGGCGTCCACCGGTTTGACCTCGATAAACCCGCCCAAGCGTTGCTGCAGCTTCTCCAGCAGGCAGTCCTGGCGGGCCTGGTAGAGGGTGCGCATACGCCGGATGTGACCGAGAAAATAGCCTTCACGCATGAAGTCGGCGGTGACCGCTTGCAACAGCGTGGCGGGACTGCGATCCATCACCGCACGCATGGCGCAGAACGGCTCGACCAGCGCCTCTGGAAGAATCACGTAACCCAGGCGCAACGAAGGGAACAGCACCTTGCTGAAGGTGCCGACGTGAATCACCCGCGCCCGCTGATCCATGGCATAGAGCGCCGGCTGCGCACGCCCCTGATAGCGGTACTCGCTGTCGCAATCGTCCTCGATGACCCAGCCCGACTCGCGCCCGGCCCACTCGATCAGTTCGAGTCGCCGCGCATAGCTCATGGTGGTACCGAGCGGGTGCTGGCGCGCGGGGGTGGTGAAAGCCAGGCGGGCCTTTGGGCACTCGCGCAGCCCTTGTTGCACGTCCATGCCCTCCTCGTCGATACGCAGGGGTACGACCCGACAGCCCTGGGCCTGGAAGGTGATGCGCGCAGCGATATGCCCCGGATCCTCCATCCACACGCTGTCTTGCGGGTCGAGCAAGAGCATGCTCAACAGGTTGAAGGCCTGCTGGGCGCCCGACACTATCACCACCTGTTGCGCACTGCAGTCAATGCCGCGCGCGTCATACACGTAGCCGGCAATCGCCTCGCGCAGCGCCTGCTGGCCCATCAATTCGCCATAGCTGAGCATGGCCTTGGTCGGCTGGCGCAGGTGGCGACTCAGCAGGCGCTTCCATAGCGCCAATGGAAAAGCGTCGTAGGCGACGTGGCTGGGCAGGAACGAGGTCGGACATTCCGGGTTCCAGGCCGTGTAGTTGATCCCGCTGAAATGGTCGCTGCGCATGGACAGCAGCGACTGACTGAGACTGGACAGGCGCGGCGCCTTGCGTGGCTCGTCGGCAGCCGCGGCACGGCCTTCCCACTCGGCGCAGACATAGGTGCCGGCACCGGTGCGCGATTCCAGGAAGCCTTCCGCGGTCAGCTGGTCGAAGGCATTGAGTATGGTAATCCGCGATAAACCCAACTCCGCGCACAAGGTGCGCGTCGACGGCAGACGCATGCCCCCATGCAGACGACCAGCGAGAATCTGCTGGCGTATCTGCAGATACAACTGGCGATACAGCGGCACCGAGCCCGTGCGATTCAGCTCGACACTCGCCAGCAGCATGCCACCGGGGGACTTCATTGGTTGCCGGCCTCTCATGGGCAATTGGCCTGTACGGCCGTATCTAGCGGTGCTCACCGCCAAGGCTCACCTGAATGGCTGATCCATCAAGGTGGCCACAGGCGCTATGCAAGCCGCACAGGTTAGCCAAATGAAGCCCCTGGGGATTGCGCTATGAACCTCCTCCCCCACCGCTGGCGCGCGACCCTGTTCGCGTCTCCACCGCGGTGAGGGACTGACTCCGGTTAGACCCGGACATCCCGCGCCGGCGCTTTCGTGCGCTGCCGGGTTTGCCAATTCTCGGCCAGACCGACCTCCACATCCGCGGCCGGCAGCATGCCGCGCCCGCGCAGCAGATCGGACGCCCGCTCGGCGAGCATGATGGTCGGCGCGTTGAGGTTGCCGTTCGGCTCGGTGGGGAACACCGAGGAGTCGATCACCCGCAACCCCTCGAGGCCGCGCACGCGCAGCTCGGAGTCGACCACCGCCAGTTCGTCCTCGCCCATGCGGCAGGTGCCGCAGGGGTGGTAGGTGCTCTCCAGGTTCTCGCGGACGAAGGCGTCAATCTCCGCGTCGCTCTGCACGGATGGCCCCGGCGCGATCTCGCCGTCGCGGAAGGCGTCCATCGCCGGCTGGCCGATGATCTCGCGGGTCAGGCGCACGCAGCGGCGAAAGCCCGCGCGGTCTTCCTCGCGCTCCAGGTAGTTGAACTGGATGCGCGGATGCTCGTAGGGGTCGGCCGAACGTAGCCGCACATGGCCGCGACTCTTGGGTTTGTTCGGCCCGGTGAGCACCATGAAGCCGTGGCCCTTGATCGGCTTCTTGCCGTCGTAACGCATTGCCGCGGGGAGGAAGTGGAACTGGATGTCCGGCCAGCGCAGCCCCTCCTCGGAGCGGATGAAGCCGCCGGCCTCGAAGTGGTTGGTGGCGCCCAGACCGTCCTTGAACAGCAGCCAGCGCAGGCCGATCAGCAGCTTGCTCAGCGGGTCCATCTTGCTGTTGAGGGTCAGCGGTTGCTTGCAGCCGAACTGGATGTACACCTCCGCGTGATCCTGCAGGTTCTCGCCGACCCCGGGCAGCTCGTGCTGCAGCGCCACCCCGGCCTGCTCCAGTACCGCCGCCGGGCCGATGCCGGAGCGCTGCAGCAGGTGCGGCGAGCCGATCGGCCCGCCTGCCAGGAGGATCTCGCGGTCGCAGAAGACCTGCTGGCTACGCCCGCCGTGGTCGTACTCGATGCCCACCGCGCGTTTGCCGTCGAGGATGATCCGCCGGGTCATGGCCTGGGTCACCACGGTCAGGTTCGGCCGGCCCATGGCCGGGCGCAGGTAGGCATTGGCGGTGGAGCAGCGCACCCCGTCCTTGATGGTCATGTGCATGGCGCCGAAGCCTTCCTGCATATAGCCGTTGCAGTCGGCGGTCTTGATGTAGCCGGCCTCGGCGCCGGCCTCCACCCAGGCGCCGTACAAGGGGTTGCGCATATGGTTACCGTTGTTGGTGTGCAACGGCCCGCTATCGCCGCGGTAGGCGTCGCCGCCGGCCTCGTAATGCTCGGCGCGGCGGAAGTACGGCAGGCAGTTGCGATAACCCCAGCCGCGCGCGCCGAGCTCTTCCCACTCGTCGAAGTCGTAGGCGTGGCCGCGGATATACACCAGGCCATTGATCGACGAGGAGCCGCCGAGCACCTTGCCGCGCGGGCAGTGGATGCGCCGCCCATCCAGGTAGGGCTCCGGCTCGGTCTCGTAACGCCAGTTGTACTTCTTGGTGTTCATCGGGATGGAGAAGGCGCTGGGCATCTGGATCAGCACGCTGCGGTCGCTGCCGCCGAATTCCAGGACCAGCACCGAGGTGGCGGAGTCCTCGCTCAGGCGGTTGGCCAGCACGCAGCCGGCCGAACCGGCACCGATGATGATGTAGTCGTATCGCTTAGTCATTGCTCAAGCCCTGTGCATTGATATTCAGGGAAGTGGGCTTGGCACTGCCGCGCGGCGCGTAGGCGCCCCAACCCAGTCGAGTGGCGAATACACGGGTCAGCAGGTAGTGGGCGAGACCGGCGATCACACAGCCCGGCAGCGAAGCGGAGATGAAGGTGAACAGCGTGGTGTGGTCCAGCGTCTGCGGATTCCACAGCGCCACATAGACAACGAAGCCAACTACCAGTGCCAGCAGTGCGATCGGATTGAAGCCTTTCCAGTAGTGGTACGGCGATTGCTGCTCAGGCGCGTACAGATGGCGCAGGTTCATCCGTTGCTTACGCAGGAAGAAGTACTCGGCGATGCCGATCCCGGCGAGCGCGCTATTCAGCGCCGAAGTCCACACCAGGAAGATGAAGAAACCGTCGTAGATGCCGGGGGCGACCATGACGATGATCAGCGGTATCAAACAGAACAACGCCACCAGCAGTTCCCACTTCACCGCCTGCAACTGTTTACCGACGACCTGGCGCAGGCCGACGATCGAGGTGTAGAGAATGTTGATCATGCTGGTGACGTTGGCGAAGGCGACGAAACCGAGGGCGATGACACCGAATACCAGGCCGCCGATATGGGTCATCCAGATGGTTGGATCACTGTCGCCCAACGCGGCGGCCGCCGTCATGCCGACCACCTCGCCCAACACCGCGGCGCCGAAGATGCCGATGAGGTTCGGCCAAAACGCAGTGCGCTGGTTCTTGGTCAGGCGCGCCAAGTTGCCAACGTAGGGCCACCAGGAGAAGCCCGCTGCCATGTTGATCTCCACCGCGATCATGAAGTTGACCCGCTTGTCGGCAAAGGGCGCGTCCAGGGCCGGCAGGGCCAGCAGTTCGGCGAAGCTACGCTCGCTGAGGATCAGGTAGAGCATCGCGCCCATGATCAGCACCAGCGCGGGCGCGACCAGGGTGTTGAACCACTTGATCGAGGTGGGCCCCCTGGCGACCACGAAACCGGTCAGGAGGATGGCGAAGAGGCTCGCGACCATCACCAGCGTCCCAGTCGGCTGCGCTTCATGCTCGTTCAGCAAGCCGGTCAGGCCGTCGATCGAGCGACCGAACATCAGCCCCAACACCGCCAGCCAGCCCATGGTCAGGCCTACCACCGCCAGCAAATAGACCAGGCGGCTGCCGTTGCTGCCAAACATGCTGCGCAGGAAGGTGAACTGCTCAGTGCCGTATTTGCCGCAGGGTACGCAGGTGGAGAAGCTCGCCAGCACTACGCCGATGATGTTACCGATGACGATGGCGGCGATGCCTTCGGTGACGCCGACGAACAGCGCAGTGGCGCCGCCGATGAGGAAGGCCCAGGTGGCGATGGCCAGGGCCGAGTTGGCGTAAGTGAACTCCCAGAAGCCCCACATGCGCTCGTTGGGCAGCAAGGGGGCATCACCGCGTTCAGCCTCTTGGCTGAGATCAACCTTGTTAGGCATGGTCATGAATCAGTACCCCCAGAGGTAGAAGCCGGTCACCAGCACCAGCGTCATCAGGGTGATTGCGAAGTAGTCGACGGCGTTCAACGCCCCTGGCCAGTTATTGGCCTGCTCCATCTCCTCGTAAACGCGGATGCGTCGCTCCAGGTCTTGCGCGCGCAGGTTTTCGGCTTGACTGTTCATCTGGACATGACCTCGTATGGCTCTTGTTATTGGCTACCCGATGTGTCCCGGCATAACGCCTAGCGTTATGCCGGTGGTCTGATCCTTTCGTTAGTTCATGGCAAGGTGATCCACACCGCCTTGGTTTCCAGCAGGTGTTCGAGTTGCTCGGCGCCCAGGTCCTTGCCGAAGCCGGACTGCTTGTAGCCGCCGAACGGCATGGCCGGATCGATGGTGCTGTGGGCGTTGACGTACACCGAGCCGGCACGCAGCCGTGGAATCAACCCGTGCACCCGGCCCAGATCGTTGGAGTAGAGCGCCGCAGCCAAGCCATACAGCGAGTCATTGGCCAGGCGTAGCGCCTCCTCGTCGTCATCGAAGGGCGCGGTGACCAGCACCGGACCGAAGATCTCCTCCTGGACGATGCGCATGTCGTTGCGACAACGGGCGAAGATGGTCGGCTGGACGAAGTAGCCAGGGCCTTCGACAGGCTCGCCGCCATACACCAACTCGGCGCCCTCGCCCTTGCCGGCCTCGATGTAGTCCAACACCCGCGCCTGCTGCTGACGGGATACCAATGGGCCGATAAAGCAGTCGGGATCCAGGCCCGGGGCGATCTTCAGGGTGCGGGTGTAGGCGATCAGCTCGGCGAGGAACTGCTCATAGATGCTGCGATGAATATAGGCGCGAGTGCCGGCGTCGCAGACCTGCCCGGAGTTGAAGAACACCCCGTTGGCCACTGCCTGGGCGGCGGCCGGGATGTCGGCATCGTCCAGCACGATGACCGGCGATTTGCCGCCCAACTCCAGGGTCAGACGCTTCATCTGGTCCAGGGCCGCCTTGCCCACAGTGCAACCAACCGGGGTCGAACCGGTGAAACTGAGCTTGTCGATACCCGGATGGCTGGCCATGGCCGCGCCGACCACGCTACCGCGCCCGCTGACGATGTTGACCACGCCGTCGGGGATGCCCGCCTGCTGCACCAGCTCGGCGAAACGTAGTGCCGACAGCGAGGTCAGCTCGGCCGGTTTGACCACCACGGTGCAGCCAACCGCCAGGGCCGCTCCGAGCTTCCAGGCCATGGTCTGCAGCGGGAAGTTCCACGGCACTATGACCCCGACCACGCCTACCGGCTCCTTGCGCGTATAGGCCAGGTAGTTGCCCGGCAGCGACGGCTCGACGGTACGCCCGTGAATCTTGCTGGCCCAGCCGGCGAAGTAGCGGAAAGTGTCGATGGTGCCCTGGATGTCCACATCGCGCGCCTGGGCCACCGACTTGCCCACGTCGATCGATTCGATCTCGGCCAGTTCGGCGGCATTGGTTTCAATCAGGTCGGCCAGACGATGCAGTAAGCGCTCACGCTCCAGCGGCTTGAGCAGGCGCCAGGCGCCGCCGTCGAACTGCGTGCGGGCGGCCGCCACGGCGCGATCCAGATCCGCCGTTGTGCCCATGGGAATGCGGGTGAGCGAGCCTTCGGTCGAGGGCTCGATGACCTCGGCGCTCTGACCGTCGCTGGCCTCGACCCAGGCGCCGCCGATGAACATCTTCTGCGCCTTGGCCAGAAACGCCTGGGTGGCTTCGGAGATACCGAACTGCTGCAGGTACTGTTTAACGATGCTGTCCATGGTTATGCCTCCTGAGTGGCGCGGGCCTGGGCGCGCTCGTGAAAGATGAAGCCGATACTGTTGAGCAGCAGTTGCGCGGCGAGGATCGAGGTCATCCCGCTGGGGTCATATACCGGCGCCACCTCGACCAGGTCCATGCCGACGATATTGCCCTGGCTGCGCTTGGCCAGTGCCTGGATAATTTCCAGCACTTCGTAGTAGAGGAAACCGCCGTGACTCGGGGTGCCGGTACCTGGCGCGATGGACGGGTCGAAGCCGTCGATGTCGATGGTGATGTAGTAGGGCACGCCGCTGGGAATCAGCTCCAGCACGCCTTGCGCGCCGAGGCGGCGCACATCGCGGACCGACAAGATATGCGAGCCGGCACCGCGCGCCGCGTCGTAGTCGGCGCGGTTGGAGGAGGACACGTTGCGGATACCCATCTGGGTCATGCCGACGATATGGTTCATCTCCGAGGCGCGGCGCAGCGGGTTGCCGTGGCCATAGCGCACGCCATGGCGTTCGTCGACGAAGTCCAGGTGCGCATCGAAGTGAATGATATGGATAGGCCCGCGCCCCTCGAAGGCCTTGATCACCGGCGCGTGCACCGAGTGGTCGCCACCCAGCACCACCGGCATGGCACCGGCCTCGAGGATCTTGCGCACGGCGTACTCGGTGTTGGCGTTGCTCGTGACCATATCGGTATGCACGATGTCGGCGTCACCGACGTCGACCATGCGCACGTCCTCGGCGGTCAGGTACATCACGTCGTCCTCGTGGTCGTAGGCGCCGGCGTGACCGAAGGAAAACAGCGTGGAGGCCTCGCGAATGCCACGCGGTCCGAAGCGTGCGCCGGAACGCCATTGGGTGCCCATGTCATTGGGCGCGCCGAGAATCGCCACATCGGCATTCAACGCATCCCAGTCGGTGCACACCGGGGATTTGGCGAAGGTGCAATGACCGACGAATGGCAAGTTCAAGCGGCCGGACTCGTAACTATTGTTCGACATCTTCAGGCATCTCCACTCTTGTTGTTTTGACAATGGGCAAACCTTGTCAGCGTTCACCGTTGCAGTGACTATGGGCGCAGCTTCAGGTGGAAAAAATACTGCACATCAGATACTCATATCGGTGTTTCCGATGTATCGCGAATGGGAGGTTTGGGTGATCCAACTGCATGATGTCGACCTGAAACTGCTCAGGGTCTTCGCCACCATCGTCAAATGCGGAGGGTTTTCTGCCGCCCAGGCGGCGCTGAATGCCGGTCAGTCGACCATCAGCGAGCAGATGGCCCATCTGGAGACCCGGCTCGGGGTCAAGCTGTGCCAACGCGGGCGCAGCGGCTTCCAGCTGACCGAACAAGGGGTGGCAATCCATGAGGCGTCCCTGCGCCTGCTCTCGGCAGTCGAGAACTTCTGCGCGGATGCCGACGTGCTCAAACAGCACATCAGCGGCCAGCTCAACCTGGGCATCATCGACAGCACCATTACCGACCCCGATTCGCCGATACCGCGGGCCACTCAGCGTTTCGTCTCCAGGGGCCACGACGTCCACCTCAACGTCTATGTCGGCGCTCCCGCAGAGCTGGAAGAACGCGTGCTCGACGGCCGCCTGCATCTGGCTGCCGGCCATTTCCCCATCCACGTGCCCGGCCTGTCCTATTCGGCGCTGTACCAGGAAGCCCTGGCGCTGTATTGCGGTCGCCGCCATCCGCTCTACGGCAGCCAGGCCAAGGGGGCCGAACTGCTCAAGGAAGTTGGCGCGAGCCGCATAGTCGCCAGGGGTTACATGCAGCAATACGACCTGGAACAGCTGGGGGTGAGCAAGGCGGCGGCGACGGTGGATAACATCGAGGCGCTGGCCATCCTGATCATCTCCGGGGCTTACCTGGGCTTCCTGCCCATGCATTTCGCCGCACCCTGGGTCAAGAACGGCGAAATGCGCCAGCTGGCAGCGCCGCAACTGCAGCTGATGTCGCCATTCGACCGGATCAGCCGGCGCGGAGTGGCCCCGCCGCCGATTCTCCAGGCCTTCCTCGAAGACCTCGCCGCCTGTTCGCGCACCGGCACCCGCCCCTGAGCGGCACACCAGCGTCCTGGCGCCGGACGGCGGGCAATGTGGTTTGGCCCATATAGGCCAAAGGCGATTCCAGGGTCGCCTCCGGCTGCTCGCCCGGCGACTCTCATGCCAGTTCGCCACGCAACTGGCGCGCCGCCGCCACCATATTGACCAGCGCCGCCTCGGTTTCCGACCAGGCGCGGGTCTTCAGGCCGCAGTCCGGGTTGACCCACAGGCGTTCGGCGGGGATGCGCCGGGCCGCCTTGCGCAGCAGCTCGAGCATCTCGGCGCTGTCCGGCACCCGCGGCGAGTGGATGTCATAGACCCCGGGACCGATGTCGTTGGGGTAATCGAACGCCTCGAAGGCCTGCAGCAGCTGCATGTCCGAGCGCGAGGTCTCGATGGTGATGACGTCGGCGTCCATGGCGGCGATCGACTCGATCACGTCGTTGAACTCGCTGTAGCACATATGGGTGTGGATCTGCGTCTCGTCGCGCACGCCCGAGGCGCACAGGCGGAAGGCCTCGGTCGCCCAGTCCAGATAACCCTGCCATTGCGCCCGGCGCAGCGGCAGGCCCTCTCGGAAGGCCGCCTCGTCGATCTGCACGATCTTGATCCCGGCGGCTTCCAGATCGACCACCTCGTCGCGAATCGCCAGGGCCAGCTGGCGGGCCTGGACCTCGCGACTGACATCCTCGCGCGGAAACGACCACATCAGCATGGTTACCGGGCCGGTCAGCATGCCCTTCATCACCTTGCTGGTCAGGCCCTGGGCGTAGCGGCTCCACTCCACGGTCATGGCCTGCGGACGGCTCAGGTCGCCGTAGATCAGCGCCGGCTTGACGCAACGCGAACCGTAGCTCTGCACCCAGCCGAAACGGCTGAAGGCGTAGCCGTCGAGCTGCTCGGCGAAGTACTCGACCATGTCGTTGCGCTCGGCCTCGCCGTGCACCAGCACATCCAGGCCGAGGTTTTCCTGCACCTCGACGGCGTGACGGATCTCACTGTGCATGGCCGCGGTGTATTCGGCGACGCTCAGCTTGCCGGCCTTGAACGCCTGACGCGCCAGTCGGATCGCCGCGGTCTGCGGGAAGGAGCCGATGGTGGTGGTCGGCAGCGCCGGCAGTTGCAGGCGCGCGCGCTGCTGGTCGATGCGCTGCACGAACGGCGACTGACGCTGGCTGTCGGCTGCGGTAATGGCTGCCAGACGGGCCTGCACCGCCGGCTTGTGGATACGCGGTGACTGCGCGCGGCTGGCCTGCACGGCCCGGCTCTGCGCCAACGCGGCCTGTACCCTGGCGTTCTGCGGCTCATTCAGGGCCGTCGTCAGCAGGGCGACTTCCTCGCACTTCTGCACGGCGAAGGCCAGCCAGCTTTTCAACTCGCTATCCAGCTGGTCTTCACGGTTGAGGTCGACCGGACTGTGCAGCAACGAGCAGCTCGGCGCCACCCACAGGCGCTCACCCAGACGCTCCTGCGCCTGCTGCAGGATGGCCAGGGCCTGCTGCAGATCGGTACGCCAGACGTTACGCCCGTTGACCACGCCGAGCGACAGCACCTTGTACGCCGGCAGACGGTCGAGAATGCTCGGGAACTGCTCGGGTGCGCGGACCAGGTCGATATGCAGACCATCCACCGGCAGGCTGGCGGCCAGGCCGAGGTTATCCTCCAGGCCGGCGAAATAGGTGGCGATCAGCTTCTTGCCGGGGTCACGCTGCAGCAGGTTGTAGGCGCGCTCGAAAGCGTTCTTCCAGGCTTGCGGCAGGTCGAGCGCCAGGATCGGCTCGTCGATCTGCACCCACTCCACGCCCTGGGCAGCCAGGCGCTGGAGGATTTCACCGTAAACCGGCAGCAGCCGTTCGAGCAGCTCGAGCTTGTCGAAGCTCTTGTCTTCAGAATCAGCACCCTTGACCTTGCCCAGCCACAGATAGGTCAGCGGGCCGATCAGTACCGGTTTGACCCTGTGCCCCAGGGCGTGGGCCTCGTGGACCTCCTCGAACAGCTGTTCCCAGCTCAGCTGGAACTGCTGGTCGGCACTGAACTCGGGGACCAGGTAGTGGTAGTTGGTGTCGAACCACTTGGTCAGCTCCTGGGCATGGGCAGCGCCGCAGCAACTGCTGTGGCTAACGCCGCGCGCCATGCCGAACAGGGTTTCCAGGCTTGGCTTGCCGCTGTGCGGACGGAACCGCTCGGGGATCACGCCGAAGGTCAGCGAGTGGGTGAGTACCTGGTCGTACCAGGCGAAATCGCCGACCGGCAGCAAGTCGATACCGGCGTCTTTCTGCAACTGCCAGTGGGCGGTACGCAACTGGCGGCCAACCGACTGTAGGCCGGCTTCATCCAGCTCACCTTTCCAGTGAGCCTCCAGGGCCTTCTTCAGTTCGCGGTCGGCGCCGATGCGCGGGAAACCCAGGGAATGGGACAGGGCCATGGCAAAACTCTCCATATAAGTGATGGCAAGGATTGTCCGCGACCATAGACAATGAAACAAACTCAAGATATTCGAGTTAACTACAAATTATTTTCATGATACAGAACCCCATAGCCAACCTCGTCACGACAGGCGAACCTCAAGCCGGCAACGGCCTCCAAGTTAAGGTGAGTCACAATCCCTATCGCCGAGATGCCAATGGGCAAGCAAGAACCGAGCAACCTCCAAGAGCTGCTGCGACACCTGCAGCAGTCCGGCGCCGACTCGAAACGGATCGCCTTGGCCAACCTGATGGAAGCCACCGGGCAGCGTTCGTTCGGCCCCTTGCTGTTCCTGCCCGGTTTGATCGCCCTGTCGCCCCTGTCCGGGATTCCCGGGCCGCCGAGCACGGTCGCGGTAATGGTGGCGCTGATTGCCGGCCAGTTGCTTTGCGGGCGGCGGCATATCTGGCTGCCGCATTGGCTGCTGACACGCAGCCTGTCGCGCAGTCAGTTCGAGCACGCCTTGCAGGTTGTCTATCCCATGGCACGCTGGGTGGACCGCATGGTGCAACCCCGCCTGACCCTGTTCACCCATGGCCCCGCGCTCTACGCCAACGTCCTGCTGTGCTTGTTGATCGCCCTGAGCATGCCGCCGCTGGAACTGATTCCCTTCGCCAACTCGATCAACGGCGCCGCCCTGACCGCGCTGGGCCTGGCGCTATTCACCAATGACGGGGTGTTGGCCCTGCTGGCGTTCGCCTTCAGCATCGGCAGCCTGTATCTCCTCGCCCAGGCATTTCTCTAGCCCCATCCCGGATTGCGCCAGGGCTTGAGCCATCGCCGCACGCGGTCCAACTGGCATTGCCCGGCCTCTGTAGCCTGGATAAGCGCCGCGCAATCCGGGAGCGGTCTTGCAGGCGCCAGCTTGTCCCGACCTGCCTGCGCGCAGCCGACGGGCAACCTCGCCCGGGCTCGACAGCTCCCAGACCTTGAGGGACACTGGCGACTCGTTCAATGAGCCGATTTCATACAAACGGCATTTTCCCTATACCGGCCCGAGCGGGCAGCGCGCCGCCCGGCAAGCATTCCACGAACATTCACAGAGAAGTCAGGTCGCCATGCTCGAACTCCGCCACTTGAAAACCCTGCACGCCCTGCGCGAAAGCGAGAGCCTGGTGGACGCCGCCGAACGCCTGCACCTGACCCAGTCGGCACTGTCGCACCAGTTCAAGGAGCTGGAGGAGCGCCTCGGCCAGCAGCTGTTCGTGCGCAAGACCAAGCCGGTGCGCTTCACCAGTGCCGGCCTGCGCCTGCTGCAACTGACCGATGCGGTGCTGCCGCTGCTGCGCGGCGCCGAGCGCGACCTGGCCCGCCTGGCCGGCGGTACCGCCGGCCGCCTGCACATGGCCATCGAGTGCCACAGCTGCTTCCAGTGGCTGATGCCGACCATCGACCAGTTCCGCGACGCCTGGCCGGAGGTGGAGCTGGACCTGGCCTCGGGTTTCTCCTTCGCCCCGCTGCCGGCCCTGGCCCGGGGCGACCTGGACCTGGTGGTGACCTCGGACCCGCTGGAGCTGGCCGGGATCACCTATGTGCCGCTGTTCACCTACGAGGCCATGCTCGCGGTGGCCAACCAGCACCCGTTGGCCAGCAAGCCGTTCATCCAGCCCGAAGACCTGGCCACGGAAACCCTGATCACCTACCCGGTCGAGCGCGACCGCCTGGACATCTTCACCCGCTTCCTCGAACCGGCCGACGTCGAGCCCGCGCAGGTGCGCACCTCGGAGCTGACGGTGATGATGATGCAGCTGGTGGCCAGCGGCCGCGGCGTCTGCGGCCTGCCCAACTGGGCGCTGCACGAATACAGCTCGCGCGGCTACGTCACGGCCAAACGCCTGGGCGACAAGGGCCTGTTTGCCACCCTCTATGCCGGCATCCGCAGCGACATGCTCGACTCGCCGTTCATGCGCGATTTCCTGCTCACCGCCAAGGACACCTCCTTCGCCAACCTGGAAGGGGTCAGCGTGGCGCGCTGAATGACTGAAAGCCTCTATAGCGGCCAGCCGGCTGCCGCGATGGGCGCACCACATCTGCAGGAGCTCCGTCTCAGCTACGCTGCCACGCCGTCGCGCAGCTAACTGGGCAGGAGCCAGCCATAGCCCTGCTCGATCGCCAATCGCGCCAATCAGCACTCATGACCTGGATCAATAGCATCTGGCCGACCCTGGGCTTTAATCAGGGCAACAGCACTGACCAGACGCGGAAGCCCAACTCATGATCCAAGCGATGCGCAGCCGCCATACAGGGCTCGCCAGGAATCTGGTGGCGCTTTGGTTCGTGCTGTTTTTCGCCTGTTCCTTGGCCCATGTACAGGCCGCCGCCAGCACGGCCATGGGTGCAACCGCGACCAACCTGGCGAGCGTTCTGCACAGCAGTCCCTGCCATGCCCAGCATGACCTTGGCGCCGCCCCGGCGGATGCCTGCAATGCCCTGCAGAACTCGCCGCTCAACCAGCAGATACTGACGCTTCTGGCCCTGATCGCCCTGTTCGGGCTGGCCGCGGCCTTTGGCGGCCTGTTCATCGGCTGGCCCAGGCAGCTGCGCCGCGCCCCGCCTGCACCAGCAATCAGCCCCGGCCTGCCCAGGCCCGTGCGCCAGCGCCTGCATCGCTATAACGAATAGCGCCCCTCTCCCCGTTGAAATTCGCCACCTTGCAGCGCTGGCCACAAACCACCCTTGCAGGTTGGCCACCCCGGTTTTCTGGAGAGGTCTGCCATGCCCCATGACCCTCGCCATGCCCCAGCAGCCAGCAACCCCTGGCGACTCTGGCCGGCCCTGTTGCTGTTCGCCGCCATCACCCTGTTCTTCCTCTGGGAAGAACACCAGGCCCATCTGCTCGGCGCCCTGCCCTACCTGATCCTGCTGCTCTGCCCGCTGCTGCATCTGTTCATGCACCGCGGTCATGGCCGGGGCAGCAAACGCCCCCACCCAGACATGGATCAGAAACGACCAGCCTGCGGCCTCAGACCATGAACGCAGCCGAACCAAGCAGGCAGCGACAAAACGCAGTGCTGATCGTGCCCGGCATGGGCAGCGACCACTGCGCCGGCCTGGTCAGCCAGTCGCTCAAGCGTATACAGGGCGTCGCCGAACTCAGCACCAGCATCGCCAGCCACAAGGTGCACATCGAGTTCGATGCCGACCAGACCGACCTGGACGTGCTCAAACAGGCGGTCGAGCAGGCCGGCTACGAGGTGGCCAGGGCGGAACTGGCCGGCACCAGTGGCGAAGCCAGCGGGATCGAGGAGGAGGAACAGTACCTGCGCGACGCCTGGCGGCGCATGTGGCTGGCCGGCGTGCCCACCGGCCTGATCATGCTGATCATGGCGGTGGAAATGTTCTGGTTCAGGCTCCCGGGTTATCTGGCGATGGTGGCGCTGCTGGCCGTGGTGCCGGTGTTCATCGCCGGCCGATTCACCCATAAATCGTCCTGGCGGGCACTGCTCAATCGCACCGCCAATATGGACGTGCTGATCAGCCTGGGCAGTCTGCCGCCGTATTTCATCGGCCTGGTGGGGTTCTTCTTCCCCATGACCTCGTTTATCGAGATGGCCGCCACCATCATGACCTTCCACCTCATCGGCCGTTACCTGGAGGCCCGCGCCAAGGGCCGCGCCTCCCAGGCCATCCGCAAGATGCTTGAGCTGGGCGCCAAGAGCGCCGTGCTGCTGCGCGACGGCGTCGAGGAGCAGGTGCCGATCGAGGCGGTGGTGGTCGGTGACCTGATGCTGGTGCGCCCCGGCGAGAAAATTCCCAGCGACGGCGAAGTGGTCGAGGGTAACAGCCATGTCGACGAGTCCCTGGCCACCGGCGAATCGCTGCCGAAGGAGAAGGGGCCGGGCGATCCGGTGATCGGCGCCACCCTGAACAAGGAAGGCCTGCTCCAGGTGCGCGCCACCAAGGTCGGCCAGGACACCTTCCTCGCCCAGGTGATCGAACTGGTGGAGCACGCGCAGAGTTCCAAGGTGCCGATCCAGGAATTCGCCGACCGCATTACCGGTCGTTTCGTACCCGCGGTGATCGTCATCAGCCTGCTGAGCCTGGCCGTCTGGCTGATCGCCGGCGAATCCTTGCGCGGCATCCTGGTGTGGGGCGCGACCTGGCTGCCCTGGGTCGATGCCGAGCTGTCAGCACCGCTGGTAGCGCTGCTTTCCGCTGTTGCGGTACTGGTGATCGCCTGCCCCTGCGCCCTCGGCCTGGCCACCCCGACTGCGCTGATGGTCGGAGCCGGCCGCGGCGCCGAGCAAGGCATCCTCTATCGCTCCGGCACCGCCATCCAGATGTTCAAGGACATCAAGGTGATGGTCTTCGACAAGACCGGCACCCTGACCCTGGGCAAACCGGTGGTCACCGACTGCCTGGCCGACGCTGACGGTGAGGCCAACGAGTTGCTGCGCCTGGCCGCCAGCGTCGAGCACGGCTCCGAGCACCCGATCGCCCAGGCCATGGTCGAACGCCTCAAGGAACTGGATCTGGCCCTGGGTGCGCTGAGCGAATTCCAGGCGCTCAACGGCCTGGGCGTGCAGGGGCAGGTGGATGGCCAATTGATCCGGGTCGGCAACGCGCGCTGGATGCAGGACTGTCAGGTGGACACCGCGGCCCTGGCCGGCCAGCTGGAAACCCTGGAGAACCAGGGCAAGACCGCGCTCTACGTCGCCAGTGGCGAGCAGCTGATCGGCGTAATCGCCGTGGCCGACACGCTCAAGGAGGACGCCCAGGCGGCCATCGCCGCACTGCGCGACATGGGCATTCATACCGTCATGCTGACCGGCGACAACCCGCGCGCCGCCGCGCACATTGCCGAACAGGTGGGCATCGACAGCGTGCATGCCGATGTCCTGCCCAGCGGCAAGGTCGAGGTCATCCGCCAGTTGCAGGACGAGTACGGCCAGTGGGTGGCCATGGTCGGCGACGGCATCAACGACGCCCCGGCGCTGAAGCAGGCCAATGTCGGCATCGCCATCGGCACCGGTGCCGATGTGGCGATGGAAGCCGCCGACGTGATTCTCATCGGCGAACGCCTGAGCGGTCTGGTGGAAGCGGCGCAGCTGTCGCGCCTGACCTTCCGCAAGATCGTCGAAAACCTGCTCTGGGCCTCGGCCTACAACGTCGCCGCCATTCCCATCGCCGCGGTCGGCCTGCTCCACCCGATGATCGGCGTGATTGCCATGACCGCCAGTTCGCTGTCGGTGATCGCCAATTCCCTACTGCTCAAGAGAGCCCCCTTGAGCGCCCTACGCAAGACTCAATGAAAACCAGGCAGGAGAAACACCATGAGCACTTTCACCTACAAATCGCTGACCGCCTTCGCCCTCGTCGGCACGCTGCTGGCCGCCCCGGCCTTCGCCGAGGACGCCCATCACCCCGAGCAGCTGGCGCAGAACCAGCAGGACATGCCCATGGGCCAAGGAATGGGCCAGGGAATGGGCCAAGGCATGGGGCAAGGCATGGGCATGATGGACTGGTCGCAGATGCAGGAGATGATGCGGCAGATGCACAACACCAATGATCCCCAGCAGCGCCAGAAGATCCGCAGCGAACACCGCCAGGCCCTGCGCTCGCAGATGGGCATGATGAACCAGCGCATGCAGCAGAGCCAATGCCCGCTGGCCAAGGATGCGCCCATGCAGCAGCAGTGCCTGCGGGACATGCACCAGAATATGCAGAACATGATGCAGATGATGGAGCAGATGCTGGAAAGCCAGTCCGTGCCGAACGGCCAATAAGCCTGGTATTGCGCCCAGGGCCGCGATGCTCTCGCGGCCTTGGGCGTTACGCTGTTCGTAGCCGGATAAGCGCAGCGCAATCCGGGATTGCCACCCTCCCGGATTGCGCCAGGGTTTATCCAGGCTCCGGGATTGCGGACCGGCGTAGGGCGGGTGCAACCCGCCGGGCCTCGCTCTGCTCTCTGCCTTGGCAGGTTTCACCCGCCCTACAGGCAGTAGGCAAGCGTTTTCTCACAAGCCCTCACTCCAGCGGCTGGCCGGCCTTGGCGATGGCGCGCCAAGTCGTGCCGGCATCCTTTGACAGATAGACGTCACGCTTGAAGGTCGCCATCGCCCATTCCGTTGGCTGCGCCGGGTTCTGTGCAAGATAGGCGACGGCATCCTCGTCCAGCTCGGGCACGCCGAGCGCGGTGACTTCGCGCGTCTGCAGCTCCAGTCTGGATAGCTTGGCCGCGTCGCCATAGCTGCCGAACCATAGGCTGCTGCCGTCGAGGCTGAAGGCGGCGCTCACAACCTGTTCGCCTTCGATGACCGCCCTGAAGCGTTGACCCGCATCGCGCGACAGGTACAGGCCGGCGCCGGTCGCCACCGCGACCACCCGGCTGTCGCTCGGATGCACCGCCAGTGCGGTCGGCGCCTCGCCAATTCCCTGAGCGGATGCGCGCTGCCAATTGGCGCCATCGTTGCGGCTGTAATACAAACCGGGGGTGCTCATCCGCGAATTCGGCCGACTGTTGTAGACATAGAGGGTGGCGCTATCGAAACCGCCGGCCATCAGGTGAAAATCCGACTCGCCCTGTAGGCTCAGTTGCTGCCAGGTGCGCCCTCCATCGCTGCTCTTGATCACGCCGAACGGATTGACCAGATCGCTGCCGGGTTCCGGGTGTCCACTGCTGTAGATCGCCCGACGTGTCGCGGCAAACCCCATGTAGTCGTGCTGCGGCCCAGAAGCCTTGCTCCAGCCTTCCTCGCTGTAGAGGGCCAAGCCGTGGTGGCTGGGGATCATCAGGCGCTGGCCGTCTTCGCTGTAGGCCAGGCCGTGCACATGCGTCAGGCTGACTGCGGGGTCGCCGCAGGCGGCGAGGCTGGCGAGGGTAGCCAGCAGCCCGAGTCTGGCTGCGCCGCGTAGTAGGGATGTCAGGGGCATCATCGCTTCTCCAAGTGAGGGGCCATCTGTGCCAAGGCCTCTTTGGAAAAAGAGGCGCCTGATCCAGGCGCCTAGCAGGCCGTTGAAAAACGTAGGCGAGGCAGGCGAGACAAGGCAAAAATGGCCGAAAAAGCGGAATTTACTGGTGTAAATGAGCATTTTGAGGCCATTTTTAACGCCGTATCGCCCACGCAGGTAGTTTTTCAATAGCCTGCTAGGGCCAACCTCCAAACCAAAGTAGCAACGGGAGGATGGCAGGCACAGTTACCCATGGTTTGAGTCATATCACTGACTCGATAGACCGACCCGGCGAGAGGGTGTAGCTCACCGGATCGGCCATGCTTGGCGCTATTGCTGCAGCGGCTTGATCGACAGCAGCGTCGCCTGCATGCCTGCGCTCTTGAACGCGAATATCACCTGTTGGCCGACCTGCACTTGAGACAGTTGCCCGGGCGTCGCCTTGAAGCCCATGGTCATCGCCGGCCACTTCAGCGCAGGCACGGGGCCATGGGCGATGGTGACACGGCCTTTCTGGCTGTCGATGGCCTTGACGGTGCCGGAAGCCTGGGCGGTTGCCGCAGCCCCCGATTGCTCCATCTGCATCTCTTTCATGGGCATCTCGTCCATGGGCATGACAGGCATTTCGGCGGCGAAGAGCGGTTGGCCGAGGAGCAGCGTCAGTGCACCCAAGAGGCTGTAGTTCATGCGAGTTTTCCTTCTGCTGGACCGGGTATGAATTCAGAGGTCTTGCGTCGCCGCATCAATCTATAGGCCGCCGGCAACACGAACAGCGACAGCAGCGGCGCGCTGAGCATGCCGCCGACCATGGGCGCGGCGATGCGGCTCATCACCTCGCTGCCGGTGCCGCCGCCGAGGAGGATCGGCAGCAGGCCGGCGATGATCACCGCCACGGTCATGGCCTTGGGCCGCACACGTTGTACCGCGCCTTCGCGGATCGCCTCGACCAGCGCCTGCTCGCTGCTGTCGCCGGCTGCCTCGCGTTCGGCCCAGGCGTTCTTCAGGTAGAGCAGCATGATCACGCCGAATTCCGCCGCGACCCCGGCCAGGGCGATGAAACCGACCCCGGTGGCCACCGACATGTGGTAGCCGAGCAGGTAGAGGAACCAGACCCCGCCGGTCAGGGCGAACGGCAGCGTGGCCATGATCAGCAGCGCCTCGCCGAAGCGGGCGAAACACAGGTAGAGCAGGACGAAGATGATCAGCAGGGTGGCCGGCACCACCAGTTTGAGCCGCGCGTTGGCCCGTTCGAGGAACTCGAACTGCCCCGAATAGCTCAGGCTGATGCCCGGTTGCAGGGTGACCTGCTCGTCGATGGCGGCGCGCAGATCGGCCACCACCGAGGCCA
>NZ_JBFIIG010000035.1:0-29751 GCF_041601375.1 Pseudomonas sp.
ATCGAAGCCAAGATCAATGCCCTGTCCGAGGCCACCACTCCGCTGGCGCAGAAGATGTATGCCGAACAGCCGCAGCCGGGTGCTGATGCCCAGGGTGGCGATGACGCTCAAGGCGCTGGCGACGATGTGGTCGACGCGGAGTTTGAAGAGGTCAAGGAAAACAACAAATAGGCATAAGCAGGCGCAAGCCTGTGGCCCGCAGGGATGCGGGAAATGCAGCGGCCTCCCGTGGGGTGCCCGCTGCCTGCCGCTCCAGGCGCCGCGGCCCAGGCTGCGAGCGTCATGATCCGTCGCGCGGGAGCTTGCTCCCGCGTTGGCGCGTCTGGAGGATACGATTTAAGGGTGTAAGGACTTATGGCTAAACGTGACTATTACGAGGTGCTGGGTGTCGAGCGCGGCGCCAGCGAAGCGGAGCTGAAAAAGGCATACCGGCGCCTGGCGATGAAGCATCACCCGGACCGCAATCCCGACGATAAAGCGTCGGAAGACATGTTCAAGGATGCCAACGAGGCCTACGAAGTATTGTCCGATGCCGGCAAGCGCGCGGCCTACGATCAGTACGGGCATGCCGGCGTGGACCCGAGCATGGGCGGCGCGGGTGGCGCCGGCTTCGGCGGGGCGAACTTCTCCGATATCTTCGGCGATGTGTTCAGCGACTTCTTCGGTGGTGCCGGCGGTCGTGGCGGCCAGCGTGGCGGCGTCCAGCGTGGCAGCGATTTGCGCTACACCCTGGAGTTGGATCTGGAAGAGGCCGTGCGCGGTACGACGGTCAGCATCCGGGTGCCGACCCTGGTCAACTGCAAGGTCTGCGAAGGTTCCGGAGCGAAGAAGGGCACTGCGCCGGTAACCTGTACCACCTGTGGCGGTATCGGTCAGGTGCGTATGCAGCAGGGCTTCTTCTCGGTGCAGCAGACCTGTCCGCGCTGCCATGGCAGCGGCAAGATGATTACCGATCCGTGCGGTTCCTGCCATGGTCACGGCCGGGTGGAAGAGCACAAGACCCTGTCGGTGAAGGTTCCGCCAGGTGTCGATACCGGTGATCGCATTCGCCTGTCCGGCGAAGGCGAGGCGGGCGCGATGGGTGGCCCGGCGGGCGACCTCTATGTGGTGGTCAATGTGCGCGAGCACTCGATCTTCCAGCGCGACGGCAAACACCTGTACTGCGAGGTGCCGATCAGCTTCGCCGATGCGGCGCTGGGTGGCGAGCTGGAAGTGCCGACCCTGGATGGCCGGGTCAAGCTGAAGATTCCGGAGGGCACCCAGACCGGCAAGCTGTTCCGTCTGCGCGGTAAGGGCGTGGCGCCGGTGCGCGGTGGCGGTGCCGGCGACCTGATGTGCCGGGTCGCAGTGGAGACCCCGGTCAGTCTGGATCGGCGTCAGCGCGAGCTGCTCGAAGAGTTTCGCAAGACCTTGCAGGGCGATACCCGTCATTCGCCGAAGGCCAGCGGCTGGTTCGAGGGTGTGAAGCGCTTCTTCGGCGATGTCTGAATAAACAGCCGCAAGCGCTAGGCGACAAGCCGCAAGAGGGCTTGTGCGCCTGGCTGGCGGCTTGAGGCTTATGGCTTGGAGCTGATGTCATGCAACGAATAGCTGTGATGGGCGCCGCTGGGCGCATGGGCAAGACCCTGATCGAAGCCGTGCAGCAGGCCGATGGCGTCAGCCTGACTGCGGCGATCGATCGTGCCGACAGCAGTCTGATTGGCGCCGATGTTGGCGAGCTGGCGGCGCTGGGCAAGATCGGCGTCACGCTTTCGGGCGGTCTGGGCGAGGTGCTGGATCGGTTCGATGTGCTGATCGATTTCACCCACCCGTCGGTGACCCTGGGCAACCTGGAAATCTGCCGGCAGGCCGGCAAGGCCATGGTGATCGGCACCACCGGCTTCAGTGTCGAGGAAAAGCAGCTATTGGCCGATGCCGGCCGGCAGATCCCCATCGTGTTCGCCGCCAACTTCAGCGTGGGTGTCAACCTGTGCCTGAAATTGCTGGATACCGCGGCGCGGGTGCTCGGCGACGAGGTGGACATCGAGATTATCGAAGCCCATCACCGGCACAAGGTCGATGCGCCGTCGGGCACCGCCCTGCGCATGGGTGAAGTGGTGGCCAATGCCCTGGGGCGTGATCTGCAAAAGGTCGCGGTCTACGGTCGGGAAGGCCAGACCGGCGCCCGTGCCCGTGAAACCATCGGCTTCGCCACGGTCAGGGCGGGCGATGTGGTCGGCGATCACACCGTGCTGTTCGCCGCCGACGGCGAGCGCGTGGAAATCACCCATAAGGCCTCAAGTCGCATGACCTTCGCCAAGGGGGCGGTGCGTTCGGCCTCGTGGCTGCAGGGGCGTACGCCTGCGCTGTACGACATGCAGGATGTGCTGGGCCTCACCTGATGCGCTTCGTCGGAAGCGGGTGTTCTGGCGCGAAGTCGGTCGCATCTGACGGTGGACCAAAAAGGCACTTTCCTGTAGGCTTCCCGCTTTAGTGTGTCCACTAAAAGTTGCGCAGAATGAATCATATAAAAAAGCGGGGTGACGGTCGGTACGTCATCCCGCTTTTTTACCATCTGCGTTTGCTTCAAGCTTTGATCTACGGAGGTTTTCTTGAGTAAGCCAGCCCTTAAACCTGCCATCCTGGCCCTTGCTGATGGCAGCATTTTTCGCGGCGAGGCCATCGGTGCCGATGGCCAAACTATTGGAGAGGTGGTTTTCAACACCGCCATGACCGGCTATCAGGAAATCCTTACCGATCCTTCCTATGCCCAGCAAATCGTCACCCTGACCTACCCGCACATCGGCAACACCGGCACCACGCCGGAAGATGCCGAGTCCAATCGCGTCTGGGCCGCCGGCCTGATCATCCGTGACTTGCCGCTGACCTCCAGCAACTGGCGCAACAAGCAGCCGCTGGATGAGTACCTGAAGGAAAACGGAACGGTTGCCATCGCTGGCATCGATACCCGCCGCCTGACCCGCATCCTGCGCGAGAAGGGCTCGCAGAACGGCTGCATCCTGGTCGGCGACGATGCCACCGAAGAACAAGCCCTGGATCTGGCGCGCAGCTTCCCCGGCCTGAAGGGCATGGACCTGGCCAAAGTGGTCAGCTGCACCGCGCCTTACGAGTGGCGCTCCAGCGTGTGGAATCTGCAGGACGACAGCCACCCGGAAATCCCGGCCAGCGAGCTGAAGTACCACGTGGTGGCCTATGACTACGGGGTCAAGTGGAACATCCTGCGCATGCTGGTCGAGCGCGGCTGTCGCTTGACCGTGGTGCCGGCGCAGACCCCGGCCAGCGAAGTGCTGGCGCTGAATCCCGATGGCGTGTTTCTGTCCAACGGCCCGGGCGACCCCGAGCCGTGCGATTACGCGATCCAGGCGATCAAGGACGTACTGGAAACCGAGATTCCGGTATTCGGCATCTGCCTCGGCCATCAGCTGTTGGCCCTGGCCTCCGGTGCCAAGACCCTGAAAATGGGCCACGGTCACCACGGTGCCAACCACCCGGTGCAGGATCTGGACAGTGGCGTGGTAATGATTACCAGCCAGAACCATGGTTTTGCCGTGGATGAAGCCAGTCTGCCGAGCAACGTGCGGGCGATTCACAAGTCGCTGTTCGACGGTTCTTTGCAAGGTATCGAGCGGACCGACAAGGTTGCCTTCAGCTTCCAGGGTCACCCCGAAGCGAGCCCCGGCCCAGCCGATGTGGCGCCGCTGTTCGACCGTTTTATCGAAGCCATGGCCAAGCGCCGCTAAACCTCGCCGACTGACCCAAGGATTCGAGTAACCGCTATGCCAAAACGTACAGATATCAAAAGCATCCTGATCCTCGGTGCCGGCCCGATCGTCATCGGCCAGGCCTGCGAGTTCGACTATTCCGGGGCCCAGGCCTGCAAGGCCCTGAAGGAAGAGGGTTACCGGGTCATCCTGGTGAACTCCAATCCGGCCACCATCATGACCGACCCGGCCATGGCCGACGCCACCTACATCGAGCCGATCAAGTGGTCGACCGTGGCCAAGATCATCGAGAAGGAGCGCCCGGACGCCCTGCTGCCGACCATGGGCGGGCAGACCGCACTCAACTGCGCGCTGGACCTGGAAAAGCACGGCATTCTGGAAAAGTTCGGTGTGGAAATGATCGGCGCCAACGCCGACACCATCGACAAGGCCGAAGACCGTTCGCGCTTCGACAAGGCGATGAAAGACATCGGCCTGGCCTGCCCGATTTCCGGCATCGCCCACAACATGGAAGAAGCCTACGTCGTCCTCGAGAAGGTCGGCTTCCCCTGCATCATCCGGCCGTCCTTCACCATGGGCGGCACCGGTGGCGGCATCGCCTACAACCGTGAAGAGTTCGAGGAGATCTGCGCGCGCGGCATCGACCTGTCGCCGACCAACGAGCTGCTGATCGACGAGTCGCTGATCGGCTGGAAGGAATACGAGATGGAGGTGGTCCGCGACAAGAAGGACAACTGCATCATCGTCTGCGCCATCGAGAACTTCGACCCCATGGGCGTGCACACCGGCGACTCGATCACCGTGGCCCCGGCGCAAACCCTGACCGACAAGGAATACCAGATCCTGCGCAACGCCTCGCTGGCGGTCTTGCGCGAGATCGGCGTGGAAACCGGCGGCTCCAACGTGCAGTTCGGCATCTGCCCGAACACCGGGCGCATGGTGGTGATCGAGATGAATCCGCGCGTGTCGCGCTCCTCGGCGCTGGCCTCCAAGGCCACCGGCTTCCCGATCGCCAAGATCGCCGCCAAGCTGGCGGTGGGTTACACCCTCGACGAGCTGTCCAACGACATCACCGGCGGCCGCACCCCGGCCTCGTTCGAGCCGGCCATCGACTATGTCGTGACCAAGATCCCGCGTTTTGCCTTCGAGAAATTCCCCAAGGCCGATGCCCGCCTGACTACCCAGATGAAGTCGGTGGGGGAAGTCATGGCCATCGGCCGCACCTTCCAGGAGTCCATGCAGAAAGCCCTGCGCGGCCTGGAAGTCGGCGTTTCCGGCTTCGACCCGATGCTCGATCCGAACGACCCGGATGCCGAGAGCACCCTCAAGCGCGAGCTGACCGTACCGGGTGCCGAGCGCATCTGGTACCTGGCCGATGCCTTCCGTGCCGGCAAGACGGTGGCCGAAGTATTCGAGCTGACCCGCATCGACGAGTGGTTCCTGGTGCAGATCGAGGACCTGGTCAAGGATGAGGGAAAGATCAAGACCCTGGGTCTGGCCAGCATCGACCGCGACCTGATGTACAAGCTCAAGCGCAAGGGCTTCTCCGATATCCGCCTGGCCAAGCTGCTCGGCGTTTCCGAGAAGAGCCTGCGCAGCCATCGCCACAAGCTCAAAGTTCTGCCGGTGTACAAGCGCGTCGACACCTGCGCCGCCGAGTTCGCCAGCGACACCGCCTATATGTATTCGACCTACGAGGAAGAGTGCGAGGCGGCGCCGTCGAGCCGCGACAAGATCATGATCCTCGGCGGCGGGCCAAACCGCATCGGTCAGGGCATCGAGTTCGACTACTGCTGTGTGCACGCCGCCCTGGCGCTGCGTGAGGACGGTTACGAGACCATCATGGTCAACTGCAACCCGGAAACCGTCTCCACCGACTACGACACCTCCGATCGCCTGTACTTCGAGCCGGTGACCCTGGAAGACGTGCTGGAAATCGTTCGCGTCGAGCAGCCCAAGGGCGTGATCGTGCAGTACGGCGGGCAGACCCCGCTGAAGATCTGTCGCGCCCTGGAAGAGGCCGGCGTGCCGATCATCGGTACCAGCCCCGAGGCGATCGACCGCGCCGAAGACCGCGAGCGCTTCCAGCAGATGGTCCAGCGCCTGGGCCTGCGCCAGCCGGCCAATGCCACGGCGCGCAGCGAAGACGAGGCCCTGGCGGCGTCCAAGGTCATCGGCTATCCGCTGGTGGTGCGTCCGTCCTATGTGCTGGGCGGCCGGGCGATGGAAATCGTCTACCAGGAAGAAGAGCTCAAGCGCTACATGCGCGAAGCGGTGAAGGTGTCGAACGACAGCCCGGTGCTGCTCGACCACTTCCTCAACTGCGCCATCGAAGTCGACATCGACGCCATCTGCGACGGCGAAACCGTGGTGATAGGCGCGATCATGCAGCATATCGAACAGGCCGGCGTGCACTCCGGTGACTCGGCCTGTTCGTTGCCGCCGTATTCGCTGTCGCCGCATATCCAGGACGAGATCCGCGAGCAGGTCAAGAAAATGGCCCTGGAGCTCGGCGTGATCGGCCTGATGAACGTGCAGATGGCGGTGCAGGGCGAGGATATCTTCGTCATCGAAGTCAACCCGCGCGCCTCGCGCACCGTGCCCTTCGTCTCCAAGTGCATCGGCATCTCCCTGGCGATGCTCGGTGCCCGGGTGATGGCCGGCAAGACCCTGGCCGAAGTCGGTTTCACCGAGGAAATCATTCCGAACTTCTACAGCGTCAAGGAAGCGGTATTCCCCTTCGCCAAGTTCCCAGGTGTCGACCCGATCCTCGGCCCGGAAATGAAGTCGACCGGTGAGGTGATGGGTGTCGGCGACACCTTCGGCGAGGCGTTTGCCAAGGCCCAGTTGGGCGCCAGTGAAATCCTGCCCAATAGTGGCTGCGCCTTTATCAGCGTGCGCGATGACGACAAGCCCCTGGTGGCCGAGTTGGCGCGCAATCTGATCGAGCTGGGTTTTGACGTGGTGGCCACTTCGGGTACCGCCAGGCTGATCGAGGAGGCCGGCTTGCCGGTGCGCCGCGTGAACAAGGTGACCGAGGGTCGTCCTCACGTGGTCGACATGATCAAGAATGACGAAGTCACCTTGATCATCAACACCACCGAGGGTCGTCAGTCGATTGCCGACTCCTATTCCATTCGGCGCAATGCACTGCAGCATCGCATCTGCTGCACCACCACGCTGGCGGCGGGTGAGGCGATTTGTGAGGCGCTCAAGTTCGGTCCCGAGAAGACCGTGCGCCGGTTGCAGGATCTCCATGCAGGAATCAAGGCATGACTAAATACCCTATGACCGTCCAGGGCGCGCGCGCCCTGGAAGAGGAACTGGCTCACCTGACCAAGGTGGTGCGGCCCAAACTCAGTCTGGACATCGGCACCGCGCGCGAGCTGGGTGACCTCAAGGAAAACGCCGAATACCATGCCGCCCGCGAGCAGCAGGGCATGGTCGAGGCGCGCATTCGCGATATCGAAGGCCGTCTGCAGCACGCTGTGGTCATCGACGTCACCAGTATTGCCCACACCGGCAAGGTGATTTTCGGCACCACTGTGGAGATCGCCAACGTCGAAACCGACGAAAGCGTGACCTATCAGATCGTGGGCGAAGACGAGGCCGATATCAGGCTGGGCAAGCTGTCGGTTGGCTCGCCCATCGCCCGCGCTCTGGTCGGCAAGGAAGAGGGCGATGTGGTGGTGGTCAAGACCCCCAGTGGCATCGTCGAGTACGAGATTGTCGAGGTTCGCCATATCTAGGTCCGGCAGCCCGAATGCTGGAACGATAAGCTGGCTGCTGGCCCAGACCTTCTGGGTCGGTGGTCTGTGGTTGTTGCATTTTCTGGTGTTGCCGGCGATCGCCAAGCTGGGCTTGGCGCCGTTGCTGGTCGAGGAGATCGCCGGCGCCGTTCGCCCGCTGATGGTGGGGCTGGCGGGGGTTTGTGCGGGGCTGCAGGTACTGGTGCTGATCCGTGCCGAGCGTCTCTCGAGCCTGTGGCGCGATATGCGCGGGCAACTGCTGTCGACGGTGCTGGTGATGGCCGTCAGTTACTTTGCCGTGCGCCATTACTGGCCCGGCAGCGGGCTCTGGCTGATGTTCAGCTACCTGGTGATGGCGTTTTGCGGTTTGCTGCTGGTGTTGCAGTCGGTGCCGGGCGGCGCCAAGCGAAAAGCTGCAGGCTTCGAGTAAGGCGGGAAGCCCGCAGCTCGTAGCTATCAGCCGTGATGGCGGTGAACGTTTGACAGGTTTTTATTGACCTTGGGGTTCTTGCGGTAGATAAGCGCCATTTTGCCGATGACCTGCACCAGATCGGCATGCCCGGCTTTGCACAGCTCGTTGATGGCCGCAAGGCGGCTTTCGCGCTCGACGATGCGCAATTGGACTTTGATCAGTTCATGGTCGCTCAGGGCGCGCTCCAATTCGGCCAGCACGCCTTCGGTCAAACCATTGTCAGCCACGATCAATACGGGTTTCAGGTGGTGGCCGATAGATTTGAATTGTTTCTTCTGCTCTTGAGTGAGCGGCATAATCTGATTCCTGCATTTAATCTGGTAAAAAACGGCGATCAGTTTACCCGAGCGCCTTGGTTGCCGCCCAGATATTCATGCTCTGCACAATTCGAGGTATTGCGTGGCCCGTTCCAAGACCAGTCAAGGTTGGCTGAAAGAGCATTTCAACGACCCTTACGTCAAAATGGCGCAAAAGGATGGCTATCGCTCGCGTGCGAGCTACAAGCTGCTGGAGATCCAGGAAAAGGATCGAATCCTGCGGCCGGGTATCACTGTGGTCGACCTGGGGGCTGCGCCAGGTGGCTGGTCGCAGGTGACCAGCCGCTTGATCGGCGACAAGGGCACCCTGATCGCCTCCGATATTCTGGAGATGGACAGCATTCCCGATGTCACCTTCATTCAGGGTGATTTCACCGACGATGCGGTGTTCGCGCAGATCCTCGAGGCGATTGGCGGTAAGCCGGTAGACCTTGTGATTTCCGATATGGCCCCCAATATGAGTGGGGTAAGGACTGCCGATCAGGCGCGTGCCATGTACCTGTGCGAATTGGCCCTGGATTTGGCCGGGCGCGTGCTGCGTCCGGGGGGCGACTTCCTGATCAAGATTTTCCAGGGTGAAGGTTTCGATCTGTACCACAAGCAGGTGCGCGAAATGTTCGGCAAGGTGCAGATGCGCAAGCCCTTGTCCTCGCGTGACCGCTCGCGCGAGCAGTACATGCTCGGGCGCAGCTTTCGTGGCGGCTAGCAGCCTGCTGGACGGATGCAACCAAGGGCTGGCGTGCCAGTCCTATAGGGTAAGGATGCTGTGGCATGAGAGTCGCCCAAATAAAGGGTTACAGACGGCGCCTGCCAGCTATGGGCGTTGTGTAGTAAGTTAGGTCGGTACATAACTGGTCGTCATGCGAAGTGCGCTTCGGCACGGGGCCTGCTTCAGAGGGTAGCTAATTGAACGACATGGCAAAGAATCTGATCCTGTGGCTGATCATCGCCGCCGTCTTGGTGACGGTGATGAACAATTTCTCCAGCCCGAGCGAGTCCAACAAGCTCAATTACTCGGAGTTTATCGAGCAGGTTCAAGATGGCGCGGTGCAGCGGGTCACTGTGGATGGTTTCATCATCAGTGGCGTGCGTGGCGATGGTTCCTCCTTCGAGACCGTACGTCCGGCAATCCAGGATAACGGCCTGATCAAGGACCTGATCGACAACAACGTGCAGATAATCGGCAAGCAGCCGGAACAGCAGAGCATCTGGACCCAGTTGCTGGTAGCCAGCTTCCCGATCCTGGTGATCATCGCGGTGTTCATGTTCTTCATGCGCCAGATGCAGGGCGGTGCCGGTGGCAAGGGCGGGCCCATGAGCTTCGGCAAGAGCAAGGCGCGCCTGCTCTCGGAAGATCAGGTCAAGACCACTTTCGCTGACGTCGCCGGTTGCGACGAGGCCAAGGAAGAGGTCAGCGAGCTGGTCGAATTCCTCCGTGACCCGGGCAAGTTCCAGCGCCTCGGCGGGCGTATTCCGCGCGGCGTACTGATGGTCGGTTCGCCGGGTACCGGCAAGACCTTGCTGGCCAAGGCGGTTGCCGGTGAAGCGAAAGTGCCGTTCTTTACCATTTCCGGCTCGGATTTCGTCGAGATGTTCGTCGGTGTCGGTGCGTCCCGCGTGCGCGATATGTTCGAGCAGGCGAAGAAGCATGCGCCCTGCATCATCTTTATCGACGAGATCGACGCCGTCGGCCGTCATCGTGGCGCCGGCATGGGTGGCGGTCACGACGAGCGCGAGCAGACCCTCAACCAGTTGCTGGTGGAAATGGATGGTTTCGAGATGAACGATGGTGTCATCGTCATCGCCGCCACCAACCGTCCCGACGTACTCGATCCGGCGCTGTTGCGTCCCGGTCGCTTCGACCGTCAGGTGGTGGTCGGTCTGCCGGACATTCGCGGTCGCGAGCAGATTCTCAAGGTGCACATGCGCAAGGTGCCGATGGGCGAAGATGTCCAGCCGGCGATGATTGCTCGCGGTACCCCGGGCTTCTCCGGTGCCGACCTGGCCAACCTGGTCAACGAGGCCTCGTTGTTTGCCGCGCGTGCCGGCAAGCGCCTGGTCGAGATGAAGGAATTCGAACTGGCCAAGGACAAGATCATGATGGGCGCCGAGCGCAAATCCATGGTCATGTCGGACAAGGAAAAGCTCAACACGGCATTCCACGAAGCCGGTCATGCCATTGTCGGGCGCCTGGTGCCCGAGCATGATCCGGTCTACAAGGTGTCGATCATCCCCCGCGGGCGCGCCCTGGGCGTGACCATGTTCCTGCCGGAAGAGGATCGCTACAGCCTGAGCAAGCGCGCCCTGATCAGCCAGATCTGCTCGCTGTTCGGTGGCCGTATCGCCGAAGAGATGACCCTGGGCTTCGATGGCGTGACCACCGGCGCCTCGAACGACATCATGCGTGCCACCCAGTTGGCGCGCAACATGGTGACCAAGTGGGGTTTGTCCGAGAAGCTCGGTCCGCTGATGTATGTCGAGGAGGAGGGCGAAGTCTTCCTGGGCCGCAGCATGGGTAGCCAGCACACCAATCTCTCGGCCGACACGGCCAAGGTGATCGATCAGGAGGTGCGTAGCATCATCGATCAGTGCTACGGCACCGCCAAGCGCCTGCTGGAAGAGAATCGCGACAAGCTCGATGCCATGGCCGAGGCCTTGATGAAGTACGAAACCATCGATGCCGAGCAGATCGAAGAAATCATGAATGGCCGTGTCCCGCGTGAACCGCGCGACTGGAGCGGTGGTGGGGATGCCGGTACTCCGGTGGTCGCCAGCGTCGATGGCGGCACCGATGAAAAGCAGCGCCCGGAAAAACCCATCGGCGATTCTGCTGTCGATCACTAAGGACCACGATGTCTGAAATGCATCATCTGAACCGGCTGCCTTGTGGCGGCCGGTTTCTTGATTTAACCCGTCCGCAGGTGATGGGTATCCTCAATGTCACCCCCGATTCCTTTTCCGATGGCGGCCGTTTCGGCCAGCGCGATGCTGCCTTGCGCCATGCCGAAGCGATGTGGCGGGCTGGCGCCAGCCTGATCGATGTCGGCGGTGAGTCCACGCGTCCCGGGGCGCGAGCGGTGTCGCCGGTTGAGGAGTTGGAGCGCGTTGCGCCAATTGTCGAGGCCATTGCCGCCGAGCTGGATGTGATCATCTCGGTGGACACCTCGACGCCCGCCGTGATGCGTGAAGCGGCGCGTCTCGGGGCTGGCTTGATCAACGATGTGCGTTCGCTGCAGCGTGATGGTGCGCTGGATGCGGCGGCCGATAGCGGTTTGCCGGTGTGTCTGATGCATATGCGTGGTGAGCCGACCACCATGCAGGAGAACCCTCGTTATGCCGATGTGCTGGTCGAGGTGCGCGACTTTCTGGCCGAGCGCATGGCGGCATGTGCGGTGGCGGGGATTGCGCTCGAGCGGCTGATTCTCGATCCGGGCTTTGGCTTCGCCAAGAGCCAGGAGCACAATCTGCGGCTGTTCAAGCATCTGCAGTCGTTGCATGAGTTGGGCCGGCCGCTGCTGGTCGGTGTCTCGCGCAAGAGCATGATCGGACGGGCGCTGGGGCGCGAGGTTGGCGAGCGCCTATGCGGCAGTCTTGCCCTGGCGGCCTTGGCAATCACTAAGGGCGCGCACATCCTGCGGGTGCATGACGTGCCTGAGACGGTTGATGTGGTGCGTATGCTGGCTGCAGTCGACGCGGCTGAATAAGTAATCAAGGAATCCTGGTCATGGCTAGAAAATATTTTGGTACCGACGGTATTCGTGGTCGTGTCGGCGAGTTTCCCATCACCCCGGACTTCATGCTCAAGCTCGGCTGGGCGGCCGGCATGGCGTTTCGCAAGCAGGGCAAGTGTCGAATTCTGATTGGCAAGGACACGCGGATCTCCGGCTACATGTTCGAGTCGGCGCTGGAAGCCGGTCTGTCCGCGGCGGGTGCCGATGTCCTGTTGTTGGGGCCGATGCCAACGCCGGCGATCGCCTATCTGACCCGGACCTTCCACGCCGAGGCCGGGATTGTCATCAGTGCGTCGCACAACCCGCACCACGACAACGGCATCAAGTTTTTCTCGGGGCAGGGCACCAAGTTGCCTGACGAGATCGAGCAGATGATCGAGGAGTTGCTGGATGCGCCGATGACCGTGGTCGAGTCGGGGCAGTTGGGCAAGGTGTCGCGGATCAACGATGCGGCTGGGCGCTATATCGAGTTCTGCAAGAGCAGTGTGCCGAGCAGCACCGATTTTGCCGGGCTGAAGATCGTGCTCGATTGCGCCAACGGCGCGGCCTATAAGGTTGCGCCTAGCGTATTCCGTGAGCTGGGTGCCGAGGTATCGGTACTCTCGGCTCAGCCCGATGGCCTGAATATCAATGCTGACTGTGGCTCGACTCATATCGAGGCCTTGCAGGCTGCGGTGGTGGCCCAGCAGGCCGATCTGGGCATCGCCTTCGATGGCGATGCGGACCGCGTGCTGATGGTCGATCACACGGGTGCCTTGGTCGATGGCGACGAGTTGCTGTTCATCATCGCCCGCGACCTGCAGGAGCGCGGCAAGCTGCAAGGTGGCGTGGTCGGCACACTGATGAGCAACCTCGGTCTCGAGCTGGCGCTGGCCGATCTGGGAATTCCCTTTGTCCGTGCCAAGGTTGGCGATCGCTACGTGGTTGCCGAGCTGTTGGCGCGCAACTGGCAGATGGGCGGGGAAAACTCGGGGCACCTGGTGTGCTTTCAGCACACCACGACGGGCGATGCGATCATCGCCGCGCTGCAGGTCTTGCTGGCGCTCAGGCGTCGTGGGCAGAGCCTGGCTGAGGCGCGTCAGGGGGTGCGCAAGTGTCCGCAGGTGCTGATCAACGTGCGTTTTGCCGGCGGTGTCGATCCGCTCGAGCACCCTGCCGTGCGGGATGCCAGTGCGCGGGTGACCGAACAAATGGCGGGGCGTGGCCGGGTTCTGCTGCGCAAGTCCGGTACCGAACCGTTGTTGCGGGTGATGGTCGAGGGCGACGATGAAGTCCAGGTGCGCGGCTATGCCGATGAATTGGCTAAGGTTGTTGCTGAAGTCTGTGTTTGATAGCTTGCCAGTCACGGTGCCGTTGGGTAACATCTGCGCCCTCTTTGACCGATGAGGTAAAGCATGCGTCGCCCCTTGGTAGCTGGTAACTGGAAAATGCACGGTACCCGCGCCAGCGTCGCAGAGCTGATCAACGGATTGCGTCGGCAGGTTTTGCCTGCCGATGTCGAAATTGTGGTCTTTCCATCCTGTCTGCACATTGCTCAGGTTGTGGAGGGCATGACGGATAAGGTTGTGACGGTCGGTGGGCAAAATTGCGCAATCGACCCCGGTCAAGGCGCCCTGACGGGTGAGGTCGCTGCCAGTCAGTTGCAGGATGCGGGTTGTACCCTGGTGTTGGTCGGTCATTCGGAGCGGCGTTTGCTGCTGGGTGAGGCCGAGGCCGAGGTGGTGCACAAGTTTGCCGCTGCGCAGTCTTGTGGTCTGACTCCGGTGTTGTGCGTGGGTGAGACCCTCGAACAGCGTGAGGCGGGCAAGACGCTGGAGGTGGTTGGCGCGCAGTTGGCCACTGTGGTCGGCGCGCTGGGTATCGATGTCTTTGCTCGGGCGGTGGTTGCCTATGAGCCGGTCTGGGCCATTGGTTCGGGCCTGACGGCGTCGCCCGAGCAGGCGCAGCAGGTGCATGCCGCCATTCGCGCTCAGCTGGCTGCGCACAGTGCTGAAGTGGCCTGTGCGGTAAGGATTCTATATGGCGGCAGCGTGAAGGCCGCCAATGCTGCCGAGTTGTTCGGTATGCCGGATATCGATGGGGGGCTCGTTGGTGGGGCCTCTCTGAATGCGGATGAGTTCGGTGCGATTTGTCGCGCCGCAGGAAACTGACAAAATGCTTGAAACAGGCGTAGTGATTTTTCATCTGCTGGGTGCGATCGGCGTGGTTGCGCTGGTTTTGTTGCAGCAGGGCAAGGGTGCGGATGCAGGCGCGTCTTTTGGTTCCGGCGCTTCGGCTACCGTATTCGGTAGTCAAGGTTCCTCTACCTTTCTGAGTCGCGTTACTGCTATACTCGCCACCGCTTTTTTCTTAACTAGCTTGGGCTTAGCGTTCTTTGCTAAAGAAAAGGCTGATGCGTTGACTCAGGTCGGTTTGCCTGATCCAGCGGTGTTGGAAGTGCAGCAGGCCAAGCCCGCTGTTGAAGATGTGCCCGTACTCGAAGAGCAAGCGCCGGCTGCTGAAGCGGCTGACGTACCTCAGGCTCCAGAGCAGTAACAAGCAATGCGCAACACGTGATTTTGCCGAGGTGGTGGAATTGGTAGACACGCTACCTTGAGGTGGTAGTGGCCATAGGCTGTAGGGGTTCGAGTCCCCTCCTCGGTACCAATTTACAAGCAAGCCCGCAGTATGCGGGCTTTCTTGTTGCTGAAGCGTTGGTTGACCCTCGTGGGGGTTCGGTCGTATACTTCGGCCCCAGCTTTGACGCGGGGTGGAGCAGTCTGGTAGCTCGTCGGGCTCATAACCCGAAGGTCGTTGGTTCAAATCCAGCCCCCGCAACCAGCAGTAGCGGAGCCCCTTTTCAGGGGCTTTTTGCTAGCTGAGAGACAGGTTTGCCGGTCTTTAGAGGCCGGTTGAAGGGATGGGCGTTTCGCCCATTTTTCATTTGCACAGCATGCGCGAGGGGCTCAGGTGTCGAGCAAGCTAGAACAGTTGCAGGCCTTGGTGGCCCCGGTAGTCGAAGCACTCGGCTATGAATGCTGGGGTATCGAGTTCCTGTCGCAAGGGCGGCATTCATTGCTGCGAATTTATATCGATCATGCCGATGGCGTTCTCATCGAAGATTGCGAGAAGGTCAGCCGGCAGATCAGTGGTGTTCTCGATGTCGAGGACCCGATCAGCGCGGAGTACACCCTCGAGGTGTCTTCGCCCGGCATGGATCGGCCGCTGTTCACGTTGCAGCAGTTCGCCAGTCATGCCGGCGAGCAGGTGAAGATCAAACTGCGTTCGCCTTTCGAGGGGCGCCGTAACTTTCAGGGTCTCCTTCGCGGCGTGGAGGAGCAGGACGTGGTGGTGCAGGTGGATGACCATGAGTTCCTGTTGCCGATCGACTTGATCGACAAAGCCAACATTATCCCCAGATTTGATTGAGACGCGGATCCCGCGGATCCAATGGATTGCGAAAGGCGAGGCGTACGATGAGCAAAGAAGTACTGCTGGTTGTTGAGTCGGTGTCCAACGAAAAGGGCGTACCGGCTAGCGTTATATTCGAAGCGCTGGAGTTGGCTTTGGCCACTGCCACCAAAAAGCGTTTTGAAGACGAAGTCGAGTTGCGTGTGGCGATCAATCGCCAGACGGGCAACTACGAAACTTTCCGTTGCTGGACAGTGGTCGAAGAAGCCGATTTCGATGACCCTGCGCATCAAGTCACCGTCGATATGCCGCGGGCGGTTGAAGCCAATGCGAAAGTCGGTGATGTGCTCGAGGAGAAAATCGATTCCATCGAGTTCGGTCGCATTGCTGCGCAAACCGCCAAGCAAGTCATTGTGCAGAAGGTTCGCGAGGCCGAGCGCGCTCAAGTGGTGGAAGCCTACCGTGAGCGTCTGGGCGAGATCATCTCCGGCACCGTGAAGAAGGTGACTCGCGATAATGTGATCATCGATCTGGGTAACAATGCCGAGGCGTTGCTGGCGCGCGAGGACATCATCTCGCGGGAAACTTTCCGCGTCGGTGCCCGGGTGCGTGCCCTGCTCAAGGAAATTCGTACCGAGAACCGCGGTCCGCAGCTGATCCTCTCGCGTACCGCGCCGGAAATGCTGATCGAGCTGTTCCGCATCGAAGTGCCGGAGATCGCCGAAGAGTTGATCGAAGTCATGGCCGCCGCGCGTGATCCTGGTTCGCGGGCCAAGTTGGCGGTGCGCTCCAAAGACAAGCGTATCGACCCGCAAGGCGCCTGTATCGGCATGCGTGGGTCGCGCGTACAAGCAGTATCCGGCGAGTTGGCCGGCGAACGTGTGGATATCGTGCTGTGGGATGACAATCCCGCGCAGTTTGTGATCAACGCCATGTCGCCAGCGGAAGTTGCCGCAATCATTGTCGATGAGGATGCCCATGCCATGGACATCGCCGTCGGCGAAGACAACCTGGCGCAGGCCATTGGCCGTGGTGGTCAGAACGTTCGTTTGGCCAGTCAATTGACGGGCTGGACGCTGAACGTGATGACCGAAGCGGACATCCAGGCCAAGCAGCAGGCGGAAACCGGCGACATCCTGCAGCACTTCATCGACGAGCTGGAAGTCGACGAAGAGCTGGCCCAGGTGCTGGTCGAAGAAGGCTTCACCAGCCTGGAAGAAATCGCTTATGTGCCGATGGAAGAGATGCTCAGCATCGATGGTTTCGATGAAGAAATCGTCAGCGAGCTACGGGCACGGGCAAAAGATCGCCTGTTGACCAAGGCCATCGCCACAGAAGAAAAACTGGCAGACGCCCACCCGGCCGAAGACCTGCTCTCTCTCGAGGGTATGGACAAAGGCTTGGCGCAGGAACTGGCAGTACGCGGTGTGGTTACCCGCGAAGACCTGGCCGAGCAGTCGATTGACGACCTGCTCGACATCGACGGCATCGACGCAGAGCGTGCCGGCAAGCTGATCATGGCCGCCCGAGCCCATTGGTTCGAGTAAGTTTTACGGCCTGAGGAGAGAAGTGCATGACGCAAGTCACGGTGAAAGAACTGGCCCAAGTGGTCGACACACCGGTAGAGCGCCTGCTGCAGCAGATGCGTGAGGCGGGTTTGCCGCACAGCAGTGCCGAGCAAGTTGTTACCGATAACGAGAAGCAGGCTTTGCTTGCTCATCTCAAAAACAGCCACGGCGTCAAGGTTGAAGAGCCGCGCAAGATTACCTTGCAGCGCAAGACCACCAGTACGTTGCGAGTGGCTGGCAGCAAGACCATCAGTGTGGAAGTGCGCAAGAAGAAAACCTTCGTCAAGCGCAGCCCTGAAGAGATCGAGGCCGAGAAGCAGCGTGAGCTGGCCGAGCAGCGTGCGGTCGCCGAAGCGGCTCGCCTGAAGGCGGAAGAAGAAGCAGCCAAGCAGCGTGCGGCCGAGCAAGCCCAGCCTGCGGTCACCGGAGTCGCGAGCGACGCGGTCGCAGCCGCGGCACCGGTCGAAGCGCCGATCGAGGCGTCGGCGGTCGCTGCTGCGATTGCAGAGCGCAAGAAAGACGAGCAGCGCCGTCCCGACAAGCCGCGCAATGAAGATGCCGACCGTCGTGGTGATCGCAAGACCACCCAGCATCGTCCCGCGGTCAAGGAAAAGGCTCCGGCCCCTCGTGTGGCGCCGCGCAGCGTCGAAGAAGAAAGAGACAGCCACCGTCGTGGTGGTGGCCGTGGCAAGTCCAAGCTGAAGAAGCGCAATCAGCATGGCTTCCAGAGCCCGACGGGTCCGGTCGTTCGTGATGTCGCCATTGGCGAGACCATCACCGTCGGTGAGTTGGCTCAGCAGATGTCGGTTAAAGCTGCCGAAGTCATCAAGTTCATGTTCAAGCTGGGCACTCCGGTGACCATCAACCAGGTGCTGGATCAGGAAACTGCCCAGTTGATCGCCGAAGAGCTGGGCCACAAGGTCAAGCTGGTCAGCGACAACGCCCTGGAAGACCAGTTGGCCGAGTACCTGAAGTTCGAAGGCGAGACCTTCTCCCGTGCGCCGGTGGTGACCGTCATGGGTCACGTCGACCACGGCAAGACCTCGCTGCTCGACTATATTCGTCGCGCCAAAGTGGCCGCGGGCGAAGCCGGTGGTATCACTCAGCACATCGGTGCCTACCACGTGGAAACCGATCGCGGCATGGTCACCTTCCTCGATACCCCGGGTCACGCGGCGTTTACCGCCATGCGTGCCCGTGGTGCCCAGGCGACCGATATCGTGATTCTGGTGGTTGCAGCGGACGACGGCGTAATGCCGCAGACCATCGAAGCCGTGCAGCATGCCAAGGCCGCGGGCGTTCCGTTGGTGGTTGCGGTGAACAAGATCGACAAGCCGGGTGCCGATCTCGATCGCATCCGTAGCGAGCTCTCTGTTCAGGGTGTGACTTCGGAAGAGTGGGGCGGCGACACGCCGTTCGTCTCGGTCTCGGCGAAAGTCGGTACCGGTGTCGACGACTTGCTCGAAGCCGTATTGCTGCAAGCCGAAGTGCTCGAGCTCAAAGCCACTCCGTCCGCTCCTGGGCGTGGTGTGGTGGTCGAGTCGCGTCTCGATAAGGGTCGCGGTCCGGTTGCCACCGTGCTGGTGCAAGACGGTACCCTGCGCCAAGGCGACATGGTCCTGGTCGGCTCCAACTACGGCCGCATTCGCGCCATGCTCGACGAGAACGGCAAGCCGATCAAGGAAGCTGGTCCGTCGATTCCGGTCGAGATCCTCGGCCTGGACGGCACCCCGGAAGCGGGTGACGAGATGAGCGTGTTGACCGACGAGAAGAAGGCCCGCGAAGTGGCGCTGTTCCGTCAAGGCAAGTTCCGCGAGGTCAAGCTGGCCCGTGCTCATGCCGGCAAGCTCGAGAACATCTTCGAGAACATGGGGCAGGAAGAGAAGAAGACGCTCAATATCGTCCTCAAGTCCGATGTCCGTGGTTCGCTGGAAGCCTTGCAAGGCTCGCTCGGCGGCCTGGGTAACGACGAAGTGCAAGTGCGTGTGGTCGGTGGCGGCGTCGGTGGTATCACCGAATCCGATGCCAACCTGGCGCTGGCCTCCAACGCCGTGCTGTTCGGCTTCAACGTGCGGGCCGATGCTGGCGCACGCAAGATCGTCGAACAGGAAGGTCTGGATATGCGTTACTACAACGTGATCTACGACATCATCGAAGACGTCAAGAAGGCCCTGACCGGCATGCTCGGCAGCGATGTTCGCGAGAACATCCTGGGTATCGCCGAAGTGCGTGACGTGTTCCGTTCGCCGAAGTTCGGCGCGATCGCCGGTTGCATGGTGACCGAGGGTGTCGTGCACCGTAACCGTCCGATCCGCGTACTGCGTGACGACGTGGTGATCTTCGAAGGCGAACTGGAATCCCTGCGCCGCTTCAAGGACGACATGTCCGAGGTGCGTGCCGGCATGGAGTGCGGTATCGGCGTGAAGAGCTACAACGACGTCAAGCCTGGCGACAAGATCGAAGTGTACGAAAAAGTCCAAGTGGCTCGCAGCCTGTAACAGGCATGTAGCAGCGAGTTGCAATATGCAGCGCCCGGCCCCGTTTTTGCGCGGCCGGGCGTTTGCCGCTTTTAGGTCCGATGCTTTTCTGGGCGTCGTGGCGAGTGAAGGTAGTAGAAATGGCCAAAGAATATAGCCGTGCCCAGCGCATCGGTGACCAGATGCAGCGCGAACTGGCGCAACTGATCCGTCTGGAGATCAAGGACCCGCGTCTCGGCGGTCTGGTGACCATCACCGCGGTGGAAGTCAGCCGCGATGCCAGTCATGCCAAGGTGTTCGTCACCGTGATGGGCGGCGAGCCGGAAGAGGGTGTCGATCGCGTGGCGCAGAGCATCAAAGTGCTCAACGATGCCAGCGGTTTCCTGCGCATGCAGTTGGGCAAGGCGATGAAGCTGCGCAGCGTGCCCAACCTGCGTTTCCATTACGACGAAAGCGTCATCCGTGGCGCCCAGTTGTCGGCCCTGATCGAGCGCGCCGTCAGCGAAGACAGTGCCCATGGCGGCAATAAAGCCGAGGCCGAGGAGTAAGCCCGTGGCTCAGGTGAAACGTATTCGTCGTCCGGTCGATGGCATCATCCTGCTGGATAAACCCAAGGGCTTCAGCTCCAATGCGGCGCTGCAGAAGGTGCGCTGGTTGCTCAATGCCGAGAAGGCCGGGCATACCGGCAGCCTCGACCCGTTGGCCACCGGTGTACTGCCGCTGTGCTTCGGCGAGGCGACCAAGTTCTCGCAGTATCTGCTGGACGCCGACAAAGGCTATGAAACCCTGATGCAGCTGGGGGTGACCACCACCACCGCCGACGCCGAGGGCGAAGTCTTGGAGCGGCGTCCGGTGACCGTTGGTCGTGCCGAGATCGAAGCCCTGCTGCCGCGTTTTCGCGGCGAAATCAGCCAGATACCGCCGATGTACTCGGCGCTCAAGCGCGACGGCCAGCCCTTGTACAAGCTCGCCCGTGCCGGTGAGGTAGTGGAGCGCGAGCCGCGTTCTGTTACTATTGCGCGCTTGGAATTATTGAGCTGCGAGGCGGAGCAGGCGTGCCTGGCGGTGGACTGCACCAAAGGCACCTATATCCGCACTCTGGTCGAAGACATCGGCCATCTGCTCGGTTGCGGTGCCCATGTTGCGGAACTGCGCAGGACCAAGGCCGGGCCGTTCAGCTTGGCCCAGACCGTCAGCCTGGAGGCGCTGGAACAGGCCCATGCCGAGGGTGGTCATGAGGCGGTGGATCGGTTCTTGCTGCCGGTCGATAGTGGCTTGCAGCACTGGCCGTTGTTGCAGTTCTCCGAACACAGTTCGTTCTACTGGTTGCAAGGGCAGCCGGTACGCGCCCCGGAAGCGCCGAAGTTCGGCATGGTACGGGTGCAGGATCACAATGGCCGCTTCATCGGTATCGGTGAAGTGAGCGAAGACGGGCGCATTGCGCCGCGTCGCTTGATTCGGTCGGCATGACCGAAGCGTTGGAGAGGGCTTCTGTTCTCATCGGCGTATCGAGGGTGGCTGTTAATAGGCACGGTCATACCTCACTTAAAAACACGGGAAGCGATTCCCGGCCTATTGCAACTGTTTCGGCGGTTGCCTAACTGAGAGGACGCCCACATGGCACTCAGCGTTGAAGATAAAGCCCAGATCGTTAATGACTACAAGCAAGCTGAAAGCGACACCGGTAGCCCTGAAGTGCAAGTTGCACTGCTGACCGCCAACATCAACAAGCTGCAAGGCCACTTCAAGGCCAACGGTAAAGACCACCACTCGCGTCGTGGCCTGATCCGTATGGTTAACCAGCGTCGCAAGCTGCTGGACTACCTGAAGAGCAAGGATGTCAGTCGTTACAGCGCCCTGATCGGTCGCCTGGGTCTGCGTCGCTAAGCAATGCTTATGCGTAGCTGACTGCCGAAGCTGGAAGTGGGGTGTAGCCCTGCTTCCAGCTTTTGCGTTTCAGTCGTACGTGTTTAGGACAGGGCCGGGTTCGACTCCCGTTACTGCCCACGAATTCTGCAAGAACCGCTTTCCCCAAAGGCAAATAGAGAGAAGGAAAACACCGTGAACCCGGTAATCAAGAAGTTCCAGTTCGGTCAATCGACCGTTACCCTCGAGACTGGCCGTATCGCCCGTCAAGCCTCCGGCGCAGTGCTGGTCACCGTTGACGACGACGTTGCCGTATTGGTCGCAGTCACCGGCGCCAAAACTGCCGATCCGAGCAAAGGCTTTTTCCCGCTGTCTGTGCATTACCAGGAAAAAACCTACGCCGCCGGCAAGATCCCCGGCGGTTTCTTCAAGCGTGAAGCGCGTCCTTCCGAGAAAGAGACCCTGACCTCGCGCCTGATCGACCGTCCTATCCGTCCGCTGTTTCCGGAAGGCTTCATGAACGAAGTGCAGGTCATCTGCACCGTGATCTCCACCAGCAAGAAGACCGATCCGGACGTCGCTGCGATGATCGGTACCTCGGCCGCTCTGGCCATCTCCGGTATTCCGTTCAATGGCCCGATCGGTGCCGCACGCGTGGCCTTTCACCCGGAAACCGGCTACCTGCTGAACCCCAATTACGAGCAGCTCAAGGCTTCCAGCCTGGACATGGTCGTAGCCGGTACCAAAGACGCCGTGCTGATGGTTGAGTCGGAAGCCAAAGAGCTGACCGAAGACCAGATGCTCGGTGCCGTGCTGTTTGCTCACGACGAATTCCAGGTCGTGATTCAGGCCATTACCGAGCTGGCTGCCGAAGCCGCCAAGCCGACCTGGGATTGGCAGCCCAAGCCCGAGAACACTGCTCTGCTCAACGCTATTCGCGGCGAGTTCGGCGATGCCATCTCGCAGGCTTACACCATCACCGTCAAGCACGAGCGTTATGCCCGTCTGGGCGAGCTGCGCAATGAAATCGTCGCCAAGTTCGCAGGCGAAGAAGGCCAGCCGACTGCTGGTGAAGTCAAAGAAGTATTTGGCGAAATCGAATACCGCACCGTGCGCGAGAACATCGTCAACGGCAAGCCGCGTATCGATGGTCGTGACACCCGTACCGTCCGCGGCCTGAACATCGAAGTCGGTGTACTGGCCAAGACCCACGGTTCGGCGTTGTTCACCCGTGGCGAAACCCAGGCCCTGGTGGTTGCCACCCTCGGCACCGCACGTGACGCGCAGCTGCTCGACACCCTCGAAGGCGAGCGCAAAGACCCCTTCATGCTGCACTACAACTTCCCGCCGTACTCGGTCGGTGAGTGTGGTCGCATGGGCGCTACTGGCCGCCGCGAAATCGGTCACGGCCGTCTCGCTCGTCGCTCCATCGCAGCCATGCTGCCGAGCGCTGACGTGTTCCCGTACACCATTCGCGTGGTCTCGGAAATCACCGAGTCCAACGGCTCCAGCTCCATGGCTTCGGTCTGCGGTGCCTCCCTGGCACTGATGGATGCCGGTGTGCCGATGAAGGCGCCGGTTGCCGGTATCGCCATGGGGCTGGTCAAGGAAGGCGAGAAGTTCGCAGTCCTGACCGACATCTTGGGTGACGAAGATCACCTCGGTGACATGGACTTCAAGGTAGCCGGTACTGACAAGGGCGTTACCGCTCTGCAGATGGATATCAAGATCCAGGGCATCACCGAAGAAATCATGGAAATCGCTCTGGGCCAGGCCCTGGAAGCGCGCCTGAATATCCTCGGCCAGATGAACCAGGTGCTTGCTCAGTCGCGTACCGAACTGTCGGCCAACGCTCCGACCATGATCGCGATGAAGATCGATCAGGACAAGATTCGTGACGTGATCGGCAAAGGTGGCGCGACCATCCGTGCCATCTGCGAAGAGACCAAGGCTTCGATCGACATCGAAGACGACGGCACCATCAAGATCTTCGGCGAAACCAAGGAAGCGGCAGAGGCGGCGCGTCAGCGCGTCCTCGGCATCACCGCGGAAGCCGAGATCGGCAAGATCTACGTCGGCAAGGTCGAGCGCATCGTCGACTTCGGCGCCTTCGTCAACATCCTGCCGGGCAAGGACGGTCTGGTGCACATCTCGATGCTGAGCGATCAGCGGGTCGAGAAGGTCACCGACATCCTCAAGGAAGGTCAGGAAGTCAAGGTACTGGTACTGGACGTGGACAACCGCGGCCGTATCAAGCTGTCGATCAAAGACGTGGCAGCAGCGGAAGCCTCGGGCGTTTAATCACCCGCGCGCTTCACGCTGGTAGAAGGAGGGCCCCCTTGATGGGGGCCCTCTTTTTTTTGGGCGCGCCCCCGGCGCCGAACGTGGCCGGTGGTGGAACTCGGCGCGCGGCCTGGCGCAATGGCCGTGCGAGGGGCTGCCTGTGCCCGCTGTTTGCGGTTACCGGTTCGCTCCTTGCCGGGCGCGGGGAAGAGGGCGGGTTCCGCTTGCCAGGGTGGCGAAAAAGTAGCTGGTGGGCGGCTGGTAGCGAGGTCATGATGGTGGCGTTACCAATGTGTCGCTGTCGCGGCCCAGCGGGGCTGTCGAGCAATCCCACTCCAATTCGCGCTGTGACCAGCAGGCCGTGCAGGAGCGCGACCGGGGTTTGGCTACTAACCTCAACGAGGTCAGTGTCGTGTCGATGTACAAGCCCGAGCAGTCGAGGCCGGCCCAAGGGGGGCAGGATGACCAGGAGCCAGTCAGTGGATGATGAGTCGCATGTTCTCTGCGCCCCGCTGCGTCCGGAGGCCGAATACCCTGGGGCCCGGCTCGAGTCCGGCGAGTGTGGTGAGCATGGCTGACTATCTCGCACACGAACGCAAGCTCACGCTCAAGGTGGTCTACTACGGGCCGGCCCTGAGCGGCAAGACCACTAACCTGATGCAGTTGCACACCCTGTTGCGCCCGCAACGCAAGGGCGAACTGATGGTGCTCGAGACCCGCGACGACCGCACCCTGTTCTTCGACGTGCTGCCGATCGGCCTGCGCAGCGAGAATGGCCTGGACCTGCGCCTGAAGCTCTACACCGTGCCGGGTCAGGTACAGCACGACAGCACGCGCAAGGCGGTGTTGTCGCGCGCCGACGGGGTGATCTTCGTCGCCGATTCGCAGGCGGCGCAACAGGACAACAACGCCAATGCCTTCGACAACCTCGCCGACAACCTGCAGAAGCTCGGCATGGATATCGAGCAACTGCCGCTGGTGGTGCAGTTCAACAAGCGCGACGTACCCGGGGCGGTCGACGAGGACGGCCTGCAGGCGCGCTGGCGGGACACGCCCTGGGCGCCGTTGTGCTTGGCCTCGGCGATCAGTGGTCAGGGGGTGGTGGAAAGCTTTCGCCTGCTGCTCGAGCGGCTTTACCCCGCGCTCGACCGGGAATACCAACTGGCCAGTGGCGAAAGCATAGACGCGGCGACCTTCGTTCGCCAGCTGAGCATGGCAGAGGGGGGCAACTGATGCTGGGCTTCGAGGATGACCCGCAACTGATCGATCTGCTCCCGGTCGAGCGCCAGCAACGCCTGCTGCAGCTGCTGCAGGCCCTGGTTACTCAGCCGCTGAGCCTGCATGAGCACTACCGCGACGATGCCGAACCGGTCGAGTTCAACCTGGAAACCCTGGGCTGGCTGCATTGCCCCCAGCAGCCCCAGGTGCAGCAGGCGGCGGCCCGGGTGCTGGAGTTCGTGCTGTTTTATGTCGGCAAGTATCGCTTGGCGGCCAATCTGCATCACGACACCACCGAGGCCAGTTTCGCCGAGCTGCAGCGCCAGAATGCCGCGCTGCAGGCCTCCGAGGCGCGCTACCGAGAGCTTTCCGCACAGTTGCAGACGCGGGTCGACGAGCAGGTCAAAGTCATCGAGCAAGCCCAGCAACAGCTTTACGAAACGGCTCGCCTGCGCTCGATCGGCCAGCTCGCCGCCGGGGTCGCCCATGAGATCAACAACCCGATAGGCTTCATTGCCAGCAACCTGCGGGTCGCCGGCGACTACCTGGATGAGCTGGGCGCAAAACTGCCCGACGACCCCGCCTGTGCCCCGCTGTTGAAGGATTTCAAGGATCTGCTGGGCGAATCGCTCAGTGGAACCCAGCGCATCGCGGCCATCGTCACCGACCTGAAGACCTTTTCCAACATCGATCAGGCGGATTTCGTGCCCTGTGACTTGAATGCCCTGATCGGCACCACCTGTCACCTGTTGCAGGCCGAGAGCAGTCAGGCGTTGCATATCGAGCTGAGACTGTCCGAGATGCCGCACTTGGCCGGCTATCCGGCGAAGATCTCGCAGGTCTTCTACAACGTGTTGGACAATGCGGTGAAGGCACTCGCCGGGCCGGGCAGCATACGCGTCACCAGCCGCCTGGGCGGGGGTGGCGCGCTGGAGGTGATCGTCGAGGACAACGGCTGCGGCATCCCCGCAGCAGATCTGCCACGCCTCTTCGAACCTTTCTTCACCACCCGCCCGGTCGGCTCGGGAACTGGTCTGGGCTTGAGCGTGGCGCGCGACACAATGACCGCTCACCAGGGCGAGATCCTGGTGCACAGCCGCCTCGGCACAGGCACCCGGGTGACCCTGCGTTTCCTCTGCCGCTAAGGAGTTATCGTGGCCAAACGTTATGCGTCGCTGTTTGTCGGAGAGAGACCCAATGCCGAGGAGATCGATGCCGCGCCCAGCGCGCCCTACAGCCTGCTTCTGGTGGATGACGAGCCGGGCATCCTCGCCGCGTTGCGCCGGGTGTTTCAGCGCGAGAACTATGAGCTGCACTTCGCCCGCAATGGCATCGAAGCCCTGAAGATTCTGACTAGCCAGCCGATCCAGCTGATCATCAGCGACTTCATGATGCCGCAGATGAATGGCAGCGAACTGCTCAGCCAGGTGCGCGAGCGCTGGCCAGCGACCATTCGCATCATGCTCACCGGGCATGCCAATACCGACGCGGTGATGGGGTCGGTCAAGGGCGGCGCGGTCTACCGCTTCATCCTCAAACCATGGAACGACGATGACCTGCGCCTGACCATAGCCCTGGCGCTCGAGCAATATGCCCTGCTGCAGCGCAACCGCGCCCTGGAACAGGAAAACCACCAGCAGCACCGCGACCTGGCGACCCTGGCAAAACTGGGCGTTACCAACCGCAGCCAGCTGGCCATCATGCTGCACAAGAAAGGCCTGCTCAACGCCCAGCAGATCCAGCTGTTGCACAAGGAGATGCAGATTCACAAGACCCCGGTGATGCGCCAGCTGATGCAGCACGACTGGATCGATAGTGACAAGATTTACCAGCTGATGCGCAAGGACCTGATGTTCGAAGAGGTCGATCTGCGCGAGTTCCAGGTCGATCTGCCGCTGCTGGCCCTGGTGCCGCAGGCGGTCTGCATGCGCCAACTGGTGTTGCCGCTGCGGGTGACCGACAAGCGCCTGCGCCTGGCGATGGCCGACCCGATGGACATGGGGCTGATCGAAGAACTCGGCTTCATGACCGGCTACAGCATCCACCCCTTGCTGTGCGAGCTCGAGCAGCTGCAAAACAAACATCGGGAGATATTCGGCGAACCCGGCAATCAGCTCGAAGACCTGGCGACGGTGGTCGGCAACAGCGACCCCTACGAAGGCATCGAGATCGTCCTCGACGACGACGCCAACAGCGAAAGCCTCGAGCAGCTGCTGGGCAGCTCGGAGGATCCGCCGGCGATCCGTCTGGTCAATGCGATCATTCTCGAGGCACTGCGCCTGGGCGCCAGCGATATCCATATCCACCCGCGGACCAAGCAGATCGTGGTGCGCTATCGCATCGATGGGGTGCTGCAGGACAAGATCCAGATCCCCAGTACCCTGTTGATGTCGCTGGTGTCGCGGATCAAGGTGATGGCCGAGCTGGACATCACCGAACGGCGGCGTCCGCAGGACGGCCGGATCACGGTGAAGACGCCGATGCGCATCGTCGATCTGCGCATCTCCACGCTGCCGACCATCAACGGCGAGAAAATCGTCATGCGTGTGCTGGAGCGTCAGTCCGCGGCGCAATCGCTGGAAGATCTCGGCCTGTCGGCGCACAACCTGAAGCGCCTGTTGCATGTGGTGAGCAAGCCGCAGGGCATCATCCTCGCCACCGGGCCGACCGGCAGCGGCAAGACCACCACCCTGTTCGCCCTGTTGCAGCACGAGGCCTCGCCGGAGAAGAACTACGTCACCATCGAGGACCCGGTGGAGTTCCACGTCGACCTGGCCGGTCAGGTGCCGGTGCGCGAACGGATCGGCCTGAGCTTCGCCAGCATCCTGCGCGCGATCCTGCGCCAGGACCCCGATGTCATCCTGCTCGGCGAGATCCGCGATCAGGAAACCGCCGACGTGGCCTTCCATGCCGCGCTCACCGGCCATCTGGTGTTCTCCACCCTGCACACCAACTCGGCGGCGGCGACCATCGCCCGCCTCTTCGACCTCGGGCTCAAGCCCTATGTGCTGGCTTCGGCGCTCGAGGCGATCATCGCCCAGCGGCTGGTACGGCGTATCTGCAACCACTGCCGCGTCCCTGTGACGCCCCCCAGGGAGGTGTTGAGAAGCCTGGCGGCGTGTCTGCTCGAGCCGGACCTGCAGTTTTTCCAGGGGCGCGGCTGCGAGCATTGCAATCAGGGCTACAAGGGCCGGGTAGGTATCCACGAGGTGCTGACCATGAGCGACAGGCTGCGTGACGCCATCTCCCAGGGCGCCGGCGCCACCCAGTTGCAGGCCATCGCCCGCGAGCAGGGCATGACCACGCTGTTCGATGACGCGCGCGAGAAGATCCATGCCGGCCTGACCACCATCGAGGAGGTGCTGCGCCTGCTCGGTCCGCAGAACTTGCAGGAGTAGCGAGGCGCTCCGTTGCCTGAGCGGCGGTGAAAAAATTGCTGCTTGCTGCGACTGTCTGGGGGACGACCGCCACGACGGCGCTCGATGCTTGCACAGGCACCTGAGCGATGGCCTGCTGATGGCGGCGAATGGCCTGAACCTGACAACAGCATTTGCCGGGTGCCTGCCCCAGTCAGCGCGACAGGCGACAAGTAATCGGGGCTTAGTCGTATTCAGTTGCCGCGTTTGCTGTCGATGTCACGCAGCCGGTTACCTTCGAAGCGCAGAAAATGGTACATGCCGTTGCGCGGGCCGTAGGTCCATTCCTCGATGGGCACTTCGTGATAAAAACCGTAGTCGTCGCGCACTTCACGGTAGCCGAGGAAGTCGCGGCTCCGGGGTTCGCCGCATTTGTCGAGGACTTCGAGGGTGCTGTCGTCGGTGCTGATCAAGGCGCTGCCGCAGCGCAAGGTCGCAGCCTCGCTGCTGCCGGCCAGTAGCACGAGCAGGGTGGTCATTAGGGCTTTCACAAGGCTAATCGGTTGGCCAATGATGTCGCCAGACTACCGCGCGGCCAGGCGCTTGTCAGGGCCCGCGTCGTCTTTCGATGCGCGTCAGGCGGTTGCCCTCGAAGGTCAGGATGGTCAGCATGCCGTTGCTTGGCCCGTAGATCCATTCCTCGATCTTCAGCTCCTGGCGCTGGTACGGCCCGAGGGTGTAGCCGACCAGATCACGAAAAACCGGCTCGCCGCATTTCTGCTCCACCTCGAAACTGCGATCACCGACACTCACCAGTTGGCTGCCGCAGCGCAGGGTGTCGCCCTGGGCTGCCGGGGCGCAAGCGAGGAGCAGGGCCAGGCCGAGAGACTGAAAAAAAATCGCTTGCCTGCTACGACCGTCGCCGGGCGGCTGCAACTGCGTTGCGCTACGCAAACGGAGCGCAGCGGAGTAACAGCCGCAGGCTGGCCCGCAGGGAGAGCGAAGCGAGTCAAAACTTCGGTCACTTGGCACGCCAAACACCCTCGTTTTCACCTGGCTCGCCTTGTTTCGCTGGCCCGACGGCGTTCTCGCGACGGCCTTCGAAATTTTTCCAGCCGCTGAGGTGTTTGATCGTCATCATCGCTTGGGCCTTATTGGCTATCGAGGTGCAGCGCCGTGGCCACCCGGCCTTCCTCTTGCGCCTGGCCGAGGCCGACATCCAGCAGGTAGATGCGTTCGTCGGCCAGGCCGCCACGCTCGACCAGATAATCCTTGATGCTGGAGGCGCGGGCCTGGGCCAGTCGCCGTTGCAGCATCTGGCTCTTGCCCCAGAATTGCAAGATGGCGGCGCGCAGATTGGCCGCGCGCTGTTCCTCGTCCAGCTCCTGCCACTCGGCGGGTGGCTGCCGTTTCAGACGGGCGCGGTAGATGCCTTCGAGCAGTGGGGCTTTCTCCTCTTCCGGAACCTCGAGCTGGTTGACCGCGGCCGGCACCGCGTCGCCGCGGCGCTGGAGGATCTTGTAGTAGGTATTCTGGTACTCGCGCTGCAGGCGCTGCTCGGCCAGTGGCGGGCCATCGCTGCTTGGCGCGCTGATGCCTTCG
>NZ_JBFIIG010000036.1:0-29682 GCF_041601375.1 Pseudomonas sp.
CGCCTTCGGCGTCGGCCTGCCGGATCAGGACGTCGATGGCGACAGCGTACAAACCGACATTCCGCTGCGCTTCCCGGGGCAGCTGTACGACGCCCATGCGGCGCTGCACTACAACTACTTCCGCGATTACGACCCGGAGACGGGACGGTATGTGGAGAGTGATCCAATTGGGTTGCGGGGAGGTCTGAATACCTACGGCTACGTGATGGGGAACCCACTGGCACTAACTGATCCTCTTGGGTTAGCACCTCCAGCAAACATTCCGCCAGGAATTAATCCAGCTGGCAATATTTGTGAAGCCAAGAAAATGTTTACGTGGAGTTTTGACTTTTATAATGCGGTAAAAAACAAAGGACCGTGGGATTACAAGCAGAGTGGCCCACAATATCAAGATTTTGGGAACTACAATTACGGTTTAACTGGAAGTGCTCAGGGTTTCAGCCCTAATACATTGAAGCGCATGGCAGGATGGGCGCAAGGTAGAGCTGGCACCAGGCCAAGCAATGGAGCCTGGAACACGCCATTAGGAAGTTACCCTTACGGCGATGACCCCAGCGATCTATACTGGATTAATGAGGGTATTAATGACTATGAAAGTGACTATTGGAAATGCCAATGCCAGTAAATTATATGACCATATTAACGCGGGCTAGAAACTCTATTATCCTGCTGTTTGTGAGCCTACTGTCGGGGTGCGGAGTAGAAGACTTATGCTCAAGCTCGGTACTCAATACGCTTGTCTCCCCATCCGGCGAAACTAAAGCACTCATTGTGCAGCGCGACTGTGGTGCCACTACGGCCATGGCTTATTCTGTGCACGTCATGGCTACCAATGAAGAGCCAAGTGAGAGAAATATTGTTTTCAAATCAGACATGACTGAAGATATCTCTCTTGCTTGGAGGAGTGACACGACATTAATAATTTCCTATAGAAAGGCCAGGATTTTTAATTTCACTAACTTCTGGCAACCAAGTTCTGGCAATCCGAATAAAATAATAAGAGTGCTAGAGGGCGACTGCAGGAGCTGAGTGCAACACGGTTATTGAATTGGCGCGGGCGCATCATGTTGCATCGCCATCGCTTTTTCCATCACCTCTGTCATCACTTCAATCGGGCATTTCCAGTTGAAGCGGATCAAGGGGCAGAGTACTTGAAAGCTGGATTTCGGACTTTCAAGTACTCTGACCCCTTGGCCATTCCAGTAAGCGCAAGGCCGCGGATCAGGTCCGCTTGGATGCCGTTATCGGAGAAGCCTGGGTAATCCCGTGATGGCTGCGTTCGAGCCTGAAGGATGGTGAGGGGGCGGGTGGGGTCAATTGCCTGCCCTGGCCACCCGGCAGCGATGAGGATGGGAGCTATCGGCGTCTTGTGTAGATCATCGCCAGCACCCAGGCTGTGGAGCTGCATCCAGCGGCGAGCAGCCGGAGAAGGCAAGGGCGGCACTCCTGAAGTTGATAAGTGAGACGTGCTTCGCGCGCCGATCATAGTCAGTTGCCGAGGATTTTTCAGTCACCCGTCAGGGTGGTGTGTCGTCGCGCATGATGTGCTAAAGATGGCCCCGTGCTTGCGGTCCGTCGTACATAATAATAATCATTAACCAATATCAGCGTGGGCCAGCATTAGGCCTTGATGCTTACCCTACGTCACAAATTCAAGGCATTTCCAGGATGAGCGTTTTACTCACTGAACAACCCTTGCGCCGCTTGCCTTTCAGTTTCGCCAAGCGTCACGGGGTGGTGCTACTGGCTGCCGAGCCTACGCCCTGCCTGGCTTACAGGCCAGCGGTCGAGTTGGTGGCGCTGGCCGAGGCGCAACGTTTCCTTGGCCAGCGACTGCCGCTGCTGGCGCTCGGCGCGCAAGCTTTCGAGCAGGCCCTGGCCAAGGCTTACCAGCACGAAGCCGGGGCCATGCAACTGGCCGAGGGGCTGGGCGGCAGTCTCGATCTGGCGGCCTTGGCCGAGCAGGTGCCGCAAATCGAAGACCTGCTGGAGCAGGAAGACGACGCCCCGATCATCCGCCTGATCAACGCCATCCTCGGCGAAGCGATCAAGGAGAACGCCTCGGATATCCACCTGGAAACCTTCGAGAAACGCCTGGTGGTGCGTTTTCGCGTGGATGGCATCCTCCGTGAGGTGCTCGAGCCCAAGCGCGAGCTGGCGGGGCTGCTGGTGTCGCGGATCAAAGTCATGGCGCGCCTGGATATCGCCGAGAAGCGCGTGCCCCAGGACGGGCGCATCTCCCTCAAGGTCGGTGGTCGCGAGGTGGACATCCGTGTCTCCACGCTGCCCTCGGCCAATGGCGAGCGGGTGGTGCTGCGCCTGCTCGACAAACAGGCCGGGCGCCTCAATCTGCAGCACCTGGGCATGAGCGTACGCGATCGCCAGTTGATGGAGGCGGCGGTGCGCAAGCCCCACGGCATCCTGCTGGTCACCGGCCCCACCGGTTCCGGCAAGACCACCACGCTGTACGCCAGCCTGGTCAGCCTGAATGACCGTACGCGCAATATCCTCACGGTGGAGGACCCGATCGAGTACCACCTCGAAGGCATCGGCCAGACCCAGGTCAATCCCAAGGTCGACATGACCTTCGCCCGCGGCCTGCGCGCCATCCTGCGCCAGGACCCGGACGTGGTGATGGTCGGCGAGATCCGCGACAAGGACACCGCCGAGATCGCCGTGCAGGCCTCGCTGACCGGTCATCTGGTGCTCTCCACTCTGCACACCAACAGCGCGATCGGCGCCATCACCCGGCTGGTGGACATGGGTGTCGAACCCTTCCTGCTGTCTTCCTCCCTGCTCGGCGTGCTGGCCCAGCGCCTGGTGCGGGTACTCTGCCCGCACTGCAAGGCGGCCTACCAGGCCGATGCCGCCGAGTGCGCACTGCTCGGCGTAGCGCCTGCAGCGCCGCCGACCCTGTATCACCCGCGCGGCTGCAGCGAGTGCCATGAGCAGGGCTACCGTGGCCGTACCGGGATTTACGAGCTGGTGATGTTCGACGATCAGCTGCGCACCCTGATCCATAACGCCGCCGCCGAGCAGGACATGCTCCGTCACGCGCGCACCCTCGGCCCGAGCATTCGCGAGGACGGTCGGCGCAAGGTGCTGGAAGGGCTGACCAGCCTGGAAGAAGTGCTGCGCGTGACCCAGGAGGAGTAGCGCTTGGCCGCATTCGAATACCTCGCTCTCGATGGCAATGGTCGCCAGCAGAAAGGCGTGCTGGAGGCCGACAGTGCCCGTCAGGTGCGGCAAATCCTCCGTGAGCGGCAGCTCGCGCCGCTGGATGTCCAGGCCACGCGCACCCGTGAGCAGGCCCCTGGTGGTGGGCATTTCAGTCTGGCGCGCGGGCTGTCGGCGCGCGACCTGGCTTTGCTCACTCGCCAGTTGGCAACCCTGATCCAGGCCGCGCTGCCGATCGAGGAAGCGCTGCGCGCGGCGGCGGCCCAGGCCCGCGCCCCGCGGATCCAGGGCATGCTGCTGGCGGTGCGTGCGCGGGTGCTGGAGGGCCATGGCCTGGCCAGCAGTCTGAAGGAATTTCCCGCGGCCTTTCCCGAGCTGTACCGCGCCACCGTGGCGGCCGGCGAGCATGCCGGCCATCTCGGTCCGGTGCTGGAACAGCTGGCCGATTACACCGAGCAGCGTCAGCAGTCGCGGCAGAAGATCCAGCTGGCGCTGCTCTATCCGCTGATCCTGATGTGCGCCTCGCTGCTGATCGTCGGCTTTCTGCTCGGCTACGTGGTGCCGGATATCGTGCGGGTGTTCGTCGACTCCGGGCAGACCCTGCCGGCGCTGACGCGCGGATTGATCGTCGCCAGCGAGTGGGTCAAGGGATGGGGCTGGCTGGCTCTGATTCTCGCCGTGCTGGGCGTTTTCGCCCTGCGCTTCGCCTTGCGCGACGAGGCGCTGAGGCTGCGCTGGCACCGCTTTCTGTTGCGCGTACCTTTGCTCGGCGGCCTGATTCGCGCCACCGACTGCGCCCGTTTCGCCTCGACCCTGGCCATTCTCAGCCGCAGCGGCGTGCCCTTGGTCGAGGCGCTGGGCATCGGCGCCGAGGTGATCGTCAACCGGGTGATCCGCGCCCAGGTGGTGGTGGCTGCGCAAAAGGTCCGCGAAGGTGGCAGCCTGACCCGCGCACTGGAGGCCAGCGGGCAATTTCCGCCGATGATGCTGCACATGATCGCCAGCGGCGAGCGCTCCGGCGAGCTGGACCAGATGCTCGCGCGTACCGCGCGCAATCAGGAAAACGACCTGGGCGCCCAGGTGGCGCTGTTGGTCGGGTTGTTCGAACCATTCATGTTGGTGTTTATGGGCGCAGTGGTGCTGGTCATAGTGCTGGCCATCCTGCTGCCGATTCTGTCTCTCAATCAGTTGGTGGGGTAATTAGGTGAAGAACACAAGCACGAGCGGGCAGGCAGGTTTCACCCTGATCGAAATCATGGTGGTGGTGGTGATCCTCGGCATTCTCGCCGCCCTGGTGGTGCCGCAGATCATGAGCCGGCCGGATCAGGCCAAGGTCACGGTGGCCAGGGGCGACATCAAGGCGGTGGCCGCCGCGCTGGACATGTACAAGCTGGACAATCACGCCTACCCGAGCACCCAGCAGGGGCTGGAGGCCTTGGTGGAGAAGCCCTCCGGTAACCCGCCGGCGAAGAACTGGAACCGCGAAGGCTACCTCAAGCGTCTGCCGGTCGATCCGTGGGGCACTGTCTATCAGTACCTGGCGCCCGGTACCAAGGGCGCCTTCGACCTCTATTCGCTGGGCGCCGACGGCAAGCAGGGCGGTAGCGAGCTGGATGCCGATATCGGCAACTGGGATCTCTGATGAGGCTTGACTGAAGCATGGCTGTCCGGCGCAGTGGCGCGTCCAGCCCGGGCCAGGGCTTTACCCTGGTCGAGCTGCTGGTGGTTATCGTGATTCTCGGCAGCCTGATCGGCTTGGCCGTGCTCAGTACCGGCATCGCCGGCCCGGCCCGCGAGTTGCGTAACGAGGCCGAGCGCTTGGCCGGGTTGATCGGGGTGCTGGCCGAGGAAGCGGTGCTGGACAACCGCGAATACGGCTTGCTGTTGCATGCCGAGGGCTATCGGGTGCTGCGTTACGATCCGCTGGCCGCGCGCTGGCAGGCACTGGACGATGAGTCGCATCGTTTGCCGGCTTGGGCCGAGTTGAGCGTCGAGCTGGAGGGTGAGGCGCTGCAATTGGCGCAGCCGGCGGCCGAGTCTCGCGGTGCGGGCGATCCCGTACCGCAACTGCTGCTGCTCTCCAGCGGCGAACTCAGCCCCTTTCGCTTGCGCCTGAACGAACGGCGCAAGGACGGTCTGCGTTTGCTGTTGTCCAGCGATGGCTTCCGCTTGCCCACGGTCGAGGTCGAGGATGACGGCCGGGCGGGGCGGCGCGGATGAGGCGCTGCCGTGGCTTCACCCTGCTCGAAGTGCTGGTTGCCCTGGCGATCTTCGCCGTGGTCGCTGCCAGCGTGCTGACGGCCAGCGCGCGCAGCTTGCAAACCGCCTCGCGCCTGGAGGACAAGACCCTGGCGATGTGGATCGCCGATAATCGCTTGAGCGAGCTGCAGTTGGCCGAGACGCCGCCCGGTGATGGCCGCGATCAGGGCGAGCTGGCGTTCGCCGGGCGGCGCTGGCAATGGCAGAGCGAGATCCAGGCGACCAGTGAACCGAGCATGCGCCGGGTCACCCTGTGGGTGGCGCCGCGCCCGGACAGCGGCAGCCTCACTGGCGACCCGCGCGAGCGCGCGTTGGTCAGCCTCAGCGGCTTTCTCGAGGAGGGCCGATGAGGTGCGCACGCGGTTTCACCCTGCTCGAATTGCTGATTGCCATCGCCCTGTTCGCCCTGCTCGGCTTGGCCACCTATCGCATGCTCGACAGCGTGCTGCAGACCGACTCCCGCACGCGCGACCACGAACACCAGTTGCGCGAGCTGGTGCGTGCCATCGCCGCCTTCGAGCGCGACCTGCTGCAGGTCAGCGCCCGTCCGGTGCGCGATCCCTTCGGCGAGTCGCGCCCGGCCCTGCTCGGTGAGGAGGCCGATGACGCCGGCGTGGAACTGAGCCGCGCCGGCTGGCGCAATCCGCTCGGCCTGGCGCGCGCCGAGGTGCAGCGGGTGCGCTGGCAGCTGAGCGGCGAGCAGTGGCAGCGGCGCTACTGGAATGTGCTCGACCAGGCCCAGGACAGCCAACCCCAGGTGCAGCAGGCGCTGGACGGGGTGACCGGTATACGCCTGCGTTACCTGGATGGCGAGGGCCACTGGCACAGCAGCTGGCCGCCGCCGTCGGCCAGTGGGGACGAACGTTTGAGCACCTTGCCCCAGGCACTCGAGCTGCTGCTCGAACACCGGCGTTATGGCGAGTTGCGGCGTCTGCTGCGCTTGGCCGATGCGCTGCCCGAGGCCGCGGCGCAGGCCCCGCAGGCGGATTACTCGGGTGAGCCGCAAGAGCCGAGCGAGGTACTCGAACCATGAAGGCGCAGCGCGGGGTGGCGCTGATCACCGTGTTGCTGGTGGTGGCCGTGGTGACGGTGGTCTGCGCCGGAATCATCGCCCGCCAGCAGCTGTCGATTCGCAGCAGCGCCAACCAGTTGCATGTGCGTCAGGCCTGGCATTACGCGCTGGGTGGCGAAACCCTGGCCAAGGCGCTGTTGCGGCGTGACCTGCAGCAAGGCGACCCGCGTGCGCCTGTGGATCATCTGGGCGAACCCTGGGCGCAGCCGTTGGCGCCGTTCGCCCTGGACGAGGGCGGGGAGTTGCGGGTGCATATCATCGACCCGACCGGGCGTTTCAACCTCAATAGCCTGCTGCGCCAGGGGGCGCCCAACGATGCGGCAGTCGCGCAGTTTCGCCGCCTGCTCGCCGGTCTGCAGATCGACGCGCCCTATGCCGAGCGTCTGCTCGACTGGTTGGACGCCGATCAGGAGCCGAGCGGTGGCTATGGCGCCGAGGATAATCAGTACCTGCTGGCAGCGCCGGCCTACCGTGCGGCCAATCGGACGCTGGTCGATGTGTCCGAGTTGCGCCTGCTGCTGGAGATGAACGAAGTCGATTACCGGCGCCTGTTGCCCTGGGTCAGCGCCTTGCCGGCGGATGCGAGCCTCAACGTCAACACCGCCAGCGCCCGGGTGCTGGCGAGCCTGGTCGAGGGCTTGCCGCTGAGCACGGCCGAGAGGCTGGTGGCCGCGCGGGCGGGCCAGGGTTATGCCGATCTGCCGAATTTTCTCGCCCAGTTGCCCGGGTTGCCGGTGCAGAGCCAGGGGCTGGCGGTGGGCAGCAAGTATTTTCAGGTGATCAGCGAGGTCAGCGTCGGTGATCGCCGTCAGGTTTTACGCAGCACCCTGCAGCGTGCCAGCGATGGCCGGCTGTATGTGCTGGCCCGTGATCTGGGGCAGAGCGGTGTTGCGCCTGCACCCGTCGAGGAAGTTGAGCAATGAATCAGTTGTATGTGTTTCTGCCGCCTGCGGCCTGTGCCGGCGCCCGGGCGGAGTTGCCGGTGCAGCGGGTATGCGAGGACGACAGTCGGTGTCTGCCGTTCGCCGAGGCAGTGGCCGGGGCGGGCGCTGCCTGGACCCTGGTCCTGCCGGTCGAGGCGGTGACGGCCTGCGCCGTGCACCTGCCCACGCAGAAGGCGCGCTGGTTGCGCCAGGCCCTGCCGTTCGCGGTGGAGGAGTTGCTCGCTGAGGACATCGAGCAGTTGCACCTGGCCTTGGGCGAGCGGCTCGAGGACGGCCGTCATCGAGTGTTCGCCGTACGCCGCCGTTGGTTGGCGAGCTGGCTGGCGCTGTGCACCACGCCGCCCCGCACTATTGCCGTGGATGCCGATCTGCTGCCACATCAGGGCACCCAGCTGCTGTATCTGGATTCGCGCTGGTTGCTCGGCGGGGAAGGGGTGGCCCGTCTGGCGCTGGCTGGCGAGGATTGGACGGCGCTGGCTGCCGGCTGTGCGCATCCGCATAGCGTCTATCGAGCAGTCCAGCAGGCCGGGCTGGAACCGCTGGATGAGCTTGTCGAGGTGGTCGATGGCCATGTCTGGCTGGCCCGTCAGGCGGTCGGTAACAATCTGGCGCAGGGCGAATTTGCCGCGCAGCAAAGCAGCGGCCAGTGGCAGCGCTGGCGTCCGCTGCTGGGGCTGGTCGGCCTGTGGCTGGTGTTGCAGTGGGGCTTCAACCTGGCCCAGGGCTGGCAGTTGCAGCGCCAGGCCGAGGCCTATGCCGAGGCCAGCGCGGCGCTCTATCGGCAGCTGTTCCCCGAGGACCACAAACTGGTCAACCTGCGCGCCCAGTTGGATCAGCACCTGGCTGCGGGCGGGGCCAGCGGTCAGGGGCGTTTGCTCGGCCTGCTCACCCAGGTCGATCGGGCGCTGAGCGCCGAGGGCACGCAGATCCTGGTTCAGCAGGTGGAATTCAGCGAGGTGCGTGGCGATCTGGCCATGCAGATTGAGGCGCCCGGCTTTGCCGAGCTGGAGCGGCTGCGCGAGCGACTGCAGGAGGCCGGCTTGGTGGTGCAGTTGGGCTCGGCCAGTCGCGAAGGGGTCGGGGTCAGCGCCCGTCTGGTGATATGGGGATGAATATGAGTCGTTTGGACGAGTTGCTGAAACCTTCTGCGGCGCAGCTGCAAGGCTCGCGGCTGGTGCAGCGTTGGCGTGCCCTGCAATCCCGCGAGCGTCTGGCGCTGGGGCTGCTGGCGCTGTTTGTGCTGCTGGTGCTGTTGTACCTGTTGCTCTGGCAGCCGGCGCAGCGGGGCGTGACTGCGGCACGCAGTGCCTATGAGCAGGAGCGTGGCCTGCATGCCTATCTGCAGGCACAGGCGCCGTTGGCGCGCAGCCTGGTGAGCAAGCCGCAGACCAGTCTCGATCCGACGCGCTTGCAGGGGCTGGTTACCGCCAGCGCCGCCAAGCAGGGTTTGGCCATCGTGCGAGTGGACAGCGACAGGGATGGCTCGCTGCAGGTCAGCGTGCAGCCGGCGCCATTCGCCCAGTTACTGCGTTGGTTCAGTAGCCTGGAGCAACAGGGCGTGCGGATTGCCGAGGCGGGCCTGGAGCGTACCGAGGGCAATCGAGTGGAGGCCAGGTTGACCTTGAGCGTGACGCAATGAGGCGACGTCTCTATCCCGCGGCAGGGGCTGGCGCCAGGCTCAAGTCCTTGGGCGATGTTGCGATAGTGACGGCATTTTCAGAAAAACTTTAAGCAGAGTATTGACTTAGGTAAGGCCCACAAGTAAATTGCGCGCCTCACAAAGCGAAGGGTGATTAGCTCAGCTGGGAGAGCAGCTGCCTTACAAGCAGCGGGTCGGCGGTTCGATCCCGTCATCACCCACCACTCTTTGTGAATTCGGACGCAAGTCCGACCGACGCGCAGCGGTAGTTCAGTCGGTTAGAATACCGGCCTGTCACGCCGGGGGTCGCGGGTTCGAGTCCCGTCCGCTGCGCCATATTTTCCATGCCGGGTTCGCCTGGCATGAGGCAGAACGGCTGATATAGCCGCTCCGCCAGATGAAGCAAGAGTTCTTTGGGCGCAAGCCCATCCGACACGCAGCGGTAGTTCAGTCGGTTAGAATACCGGCCTGTCACGCCGGGGGTCGCGGGTTCGAGTCCCGTCCGCTGCGCCATATACGAAGCCCTCAGGTAGCGATACCTGGGGGTTTTTTATGGGCGGTACTTTTGTGGGTCAGGGTACTCGGCTCGCGGTGGTGTCGCCGGCCTGCCTCACGCGGCGAATATAGGTGCCGATCTCCCGCTCTGCGTCGATGCGCGTGAAGTAGGGGCCTTCGAGGGTGCCTTCGCGGGTCGCGAAAAAATACTGGCCGTTGACCGCGCTGACCCGCTCGCTGCGGTAGTGCGTGCCGGGGCTGGGGTCGGCGGTGCGTTGACCGAACATGACGAGAACCTCATGCAAAGAGCCTGATATTTTTAGTCTAAGCCGCGCGAATGGGTTCGCTTGAGTTGGCGACCAATGGTTGTTTCTTGACGGTTAGCGCACGCATTTCCGCTTATTTTTGCTCTTTTGACGTCAACTGCACGGCTGCCTGTCGTTGGTCGGCAGCACAGTTGCCGTGCGCAACCCGGCTTAACTGTAACTGTGTCGGTTGGCCGTGGCGGCATAAACTAGCGTTTTGCGCCGTTAGTTTGCGCACGAGGCAGTCATGCATATCTCTTCCGGTCGTTGGCTTTACGGCCTGTTTCTGGCGCTGCTCACGGCGTTGCTCTGGGGCGTGTTGCCGATCAAACTCAAACAAGTGCTGCAGGTGATGGATCCGGTCACGGTCACCTGGTACCGACTGCTGGTTGCCGGCTCGATTCTACTGGCCTATCTGGCGGCGGCCCGGCGCTTGCCGCGCTTTCGCCCCTTGGGCAGGACGGGCGCCTGGCTACTGGCCCTGGCGATTGCGGCGTTGAGCGCCAACTATGTGCTCTACCTGATGGGCCTGAGCCTGCTCAGCCCCGGCACCACGCAATTGGTGATCCAGGTCGCGCCGATTTTGCTGTTGATCAGCAGTCTGTTCGTCTTCCGCGAGCGTTTCAGTCTCGCCCAGGGCACTGGTCTGGCCGTGCTGCTATGCGGATTCGTGCTGTTTTTCAATCAGCGCTTGGGCGAATTGCTGACGTCGTTGAGCGATTACACCGCCGGGGTGCTGACCGTGCTGTTGGCGGCATTTGTCTGGGCGTTTTACGGCTTGGCGCAAAAGCAGTTGCTGACGGTATGGAACTCGTTGCAGGTGATGATGGTGATCTACTTGGCCTGCGCGCTGCTGCTGACGCCCTGGGCGCAGCCCCGGCAGGTCTTCGAGTTGAGCACGCTGCAGGGCTGGCTGCTGTTTGCCTGCTGCCTGAATACCCTGGTGGCCTATGGCGCGTTCGCCGAGGCGTTGGCGCACTGGGAGGCCTCGCGGGTCAGTGCGACGCTGGCGATCACACCGCTGGTGACGCTTGGCTCGGTAGCGCTGGCGGCGAGCTGGTGGCCGGATCAAGTGCGGCCCGAGCAGATCAACTGGATTGCCTACGGCGGCGCGGTGTTGGTGGTGCTGGGCTCGGCGCTGACTGCCCTCGGCCCATCGCTGAAGGCCAGCCTGCAGGCCCGTCGCCTACGCCTGGCGGCGTAGGCCGGGTTAGCGACGCGGGCGGGCAACATGGAAATGACAGGCTCATCGAGCGTCGCGTAACCCGGCGCCGCGATGGCGGGTTACGGCGCACCAGGGCCTGCGCCAGGGGCAGATTTCCGCCTGCGCCCCGCCCGACGATTTGCCTGACTGCGCTCTCAGGCGCGGCTGCCGAGGCTTTCGGCGCGGCGTAGCCAGCTCTGCCGCTGTTCCTCGGAGGAGGGGCGTACCGGGGCGAACTCGCGCAGGCGCCGGGTCTTGATGCCGCTGAAACCGAGGATGGTGCGGGTCATCTGCCGATGCGCCGGCGCGCCATAGATCCAGCGGAAGTACCAGGGCGGGGTGTCCAGGGTCACCAGCAAATCGGCGGTGCGGCCACTCAGCAGTTTGTCCCACAGCTGCGAGCTGCCGCGGTACTTGAAGGCAAAGCCGGGCAGGAACACCCGGTCGAAGAAGCCCTTGAGCAGTGCCGGCAAGCCACCCCACCAGACCGGGTAGACGAATACCAGGTGCTCGGCCCAGTGGATCTGCCGCTGGGCTTCGAGCAGGTCCGGCTCCAGGGTCTGGCTCTGGTCATACCCGTCGCGCAGCACCGGGTCGAAGCTCAGTTCGCCGAGCTTCAATTGCCGCACCACGTGCCCTTCGTTGCGTGCGCCCTGGGCATAGGCTTCGCCAAGGGCATGGCAGAGGCTGCTGGTTTTCGGTGTGCCGAGGATCATCAGGATGCGTTTGCCGTCGCCTTCGATCGGGGTGGCGCCGCTTTTGCCCGCTTCAGTCATGGTTGCCAGCCTCCAGCATGGTTTCCGGGCGGACCCAGGCGTCGAATTGTGCTTCTGTCAGATAACCCAGTTGCAGCGCGGCTTCACGCAGGGTGCTGCCGTCTTGGTAGGCCTTCTTGGCGATTTCCGCGGCCTTGTCATAGCCAATATGCCGGTTCAGGGCGGTCACTAGCATCAGGCCGCGCTCCAGGTGGGCCGCCATCTGCGCCGCATCCGGTTGCAGGCCGGCGATGCAGTGTTGCTGGAAGTTGCGACAGCCATCGGCGAGCAAGCGGATCGATTGCAGCAGGTTGTGGATGATCACCGGTTTGAACACGTTCAGCTGCAGGTGCCCCTGGCTCGCGGCAAAGCCGATGGTGACATCGTTGCCCATGACCTGGCACGCCAGCATTGACAGCGCCTCGCATTGGGTCGGGTTGACCTTGCCCGGCATGATCGAGCTGCCGGGTTCGTTGGCCGGCAGTTTGACCTCGGCAAACCCCGCGCGCGGGCCGGAGCCGAGCAGGCGCAAATCATTGGCGATTTTCATCAGAGCCACGGCAAGGGTTTTCAGCGCGCCGGAAAGGCTGGTCAGGGCTTCGTGGCCGGCCAGGGCGGCGAACTTGTTGGGCGCGGTGACCAGCGGCAGGCCGCTCAAGGCCGCCAGTTCGGTGGCGATGGCTGCGGCAAAGCCCAGGGGCGAATTGAGCCCGGTGCCGACGGCGGTGCCGCCTTGAGCCAGTTCGCAAACCGCTGGCAGGGTGGCGCGGATCGCCCGCTCGGCATAGTCGAGCTGGGCGACGAAGGCGGAGAGTTCCTGGCCGAAGGTGATCGGCGTGGCATCCATCATGTGGGTGCGCCCGGTCTTGACCAGTTGGCTGTGGCGGGCGGCTTGCTCGGCGAGGCCGCCGGAGAGTTCGGCCAGGGCCGGTAGCAAGTCATGCAGTACGGCGCCGGCAGCCGCAATGTGCATGGCCGTGGGGAAGCAATCATTGGAGCTTTGCGCGCGGTTGACGTGGTCGTTGGGGTGCACCGGGCTCTTGCCGCCGCGCGTGCCGCCGGCCAGTTCGTTGGCGCGGCCGGCGATCACCTCGTTGACGTTCATGTTGCTCTGGGTGCCGCTGCCGGTTTGCCAGACCACTAGCGGGAACTGCTCGTCGTGCTGGCCGGCCAGCACTTCGTCGGCGGCTTGCTCGATCAGGCGGGCGATGTCCGGCGGCAGGTCGCCGATGCGGTCATTGACCCGCGCGGCGGCTTTCTTGATCAAAGCCAGGGCATGCAGCACGGGCAGCGGCATGCGTTCTTCGCCGATGGCAAAATTGATCAGCGAACGCTGGGTTTGTGCGCCCCAGTAGGCCGTTTCGGGCACTTCGATGGGGCCCAGGCTGTCGGTTTCGGTGCGGTTCATGGAACTCTCCGGGAGGCGATTCAGCAAGTTTAGGCTGTCGGAACCGCTTGCGGGTTCCCTAAGCTTGCTTATGCGCTGTTGGCAACCCAGGACTCGGCAGCTTTACCAGCGTGCATGGGTCGCGCCCAGCCAGCCCAGCGCGCGGTCCACCGGTACGCATGCGCCAGTGGGCCCGCGCAGCGTGCCGTCAAAATGACCGAACCACTGTCGGGTATCGGCGTAGAAGGGACCCAGGCGCGGGCAGGCTTGATGCAGCTGCTGCGGGGTGAAGGTCAGATCGACCCGCTCGTCGAGGCTGTGCAGGCGCCATGGGGCCAAGGGGGTATGGGCCGGTTGCTGGATCAGTACCGGGGTGTCCAGGTGCAGCAGTTCGCCGCCAAACCACAAGGCGTTTTCCGATAGCCCGCTGTGATCGGTCCAGCCAGCGCCGAAATTGCCGGCAATGCCGCCCGGTGCGGCAAAGGCGGCGCGCGTCCAATGACTGCGCAATGGCCAGACGCCGCGGCCAAAGTCCATGGCGGCAAAGCTTTGTCCGGCTACGCAGCTGTAGTGACGGTTGCCGTACTGCACGCCGCCGCTGGCCGGCAGGCCCATTTGCCGACAGGTGGCATGAAAGTGCCGTGGGCCGAGCGGGGCGACCAGATTGACCGAGTCGAGGTGGGCGGGACGCTGGATGTCCAGGTCAATCTGCAGCGGTTGCCCGCCGATGTCGGGGGCGGCGGCTGTCAGGCGCAGGCGGCCAGGCTGTTCGATGACGCGCAGCTGCAGGCGCGGGTGGCAGAATTCATGGCTTTGCTCGGGTTGGTCCGGCAATCGGCAGCCTCGCGCCAGCAGGCTCAACTGGCTGTAGGCGCATGCCTGGCCACTGTTCAGGTCGAGAAAATAGACGGCGCCATAGCCGACATAGTCGAAATCGGCCTGGGTCAGTACGAGCATCCAGTGCGGGGTGGTGATGTACCAGCGGTTCCAGCGCTTGCGCCGGCCGAAGTGCCCGGGCAGTGCGCAATCGACCTGAGGCCGCGGCGACCAGCCGATGGCCTGCGGATTGAGTTGGCCTCGAACATCGCACAGCGCTATGGCGCAAGAGGCCTGGGGGTGGGCGAAGCTGTTCATCGGTCACGTCCATGTGTTTTGCTGCAGGCGGCGCATCGAGTGCGCCGTCATCGAAGAGCGTAGAGGTGTACTGAGAGGCTGTGAAAAAACTCCCGCCTACTGCGACTGTCTCCAAGCGCCCGCTGCGGCGTTGAGCTACGTGAAAAGCAGGGTCATTTAGCTCACTAAACTCCCCTACTTTTCACGTAGCGCGCCTTGCCGCGAACGCCAGGATACGGTCTCGCGACGGCGATCGATATTTTCACAGCCTCTGAGCGGTTGTGAAAAATAAACTCGCCCGCTGCGACCACCTGGAGAGGGGCACGCTACGGCGATTGGTGTTTTCACAACCGCTGTTAGACGACGAGCTTGCCCGTACTGTCAGGTTGAGGCAAGTACTGGCGTCTTGATCTATCGGCGACTAGTCGGCGGATAGGGGCTGAGTTTGCTTGAGTGGTGGACGGGCTTGGGCACAAAATGCCGAGTCATGGGTCATAGTTGATCGTCGCCTTTATTAGGAGTAGGCAATGTCTCGTTTTTCCGTTCTTTGTGCCGTCGTTCTATTGACGTGTGGCAGCGTCCAGGCATTAGCCGATGCCAGCAGTCATGCCGCCGAGGCCGAGCGCTTCCTGCAATTGGCGCACGCTGACAAATTGGCCGTGCCGGTCTATGCCCAGGTGCAGCAGATGTTCGCCAAGCGTTTCGCCGAGAATGGCGCGCCGGCGTCTAAAAAGGCGCTGCTGGAAACCTACCAGGCCAAGGCCAACGCCGAGCTGGATCGGGCGGTCGCCTGGGACAAGCTCAAGCCGGATATGGTCAAGCTCTACACCAGCAATTTCAACGAGCAGGAGCTGCAGGAATTGATCAGCTTCTACCAGTCGCCAGTGGGGCAGAAGGTCTTGGAGATAATGCCGATGCTGACTGCGCAAGCGGCGCAACTGACCCAGAGCAAACTGGAAGCGGCTGTGCCGCAAGTGAATAAACTATTGGCGGAAATGACCGCGGAACTGGGGCCTAAGAAGCCGTGAACGGAGTTTGAATATGTCGAAACTAGCTCAGCTGCAGACTGCCTTGGCTGCACTCGAACCCCTGCATCTCGAGGTGCTGGACGAAAGTCACATGCACAGCCGCGGGCTGGAAACCCACTACAAGGCGGTGATCGTCAGCCCTGTATTTGCCGGTTTGAATGCGGTGAAACGGCACCAGAAGGTTTACGCCAGCCTGGGCGAGCTGATGAGCCAGGTGCATGCCCTGGGCCTGCATACCTACACCCCCGAGGAATGGGCGCAGCAGGGCACCGCGCCGGACTCGCCGACCTGTCGCGGTGGCAGCAAGCACGACCACTGAATCTGCCGGCCATGTGGCGGCGACGGCTCTGATCGCCGCCCAAGTGCTGGCGCGCCGTCGGCTGAGTCAATCCGCCCCTACACGGCAAGCACCAAGAAAAGTAGACTACGCAGCGCGCCGGCTAACGCCGGCGCGTTCGTTTGCAGACCCAGTCCGCCCTTTACGTGGGCGACTACTGAAGGAAATTGCTCGATGAGTGACAAGATAGTCGTGGCCGCGCTGTACAAGTTCGTCTCCCTGCCGGATTACCAGGCACTGCGTGAGCCCCTGCTGCACAGCATGCTGGCCAACGGGATCAAGGGCACCTTGCTGCTCGCCGAAGAAGGCATCAATGGCACCGTTTCCGCTTCGCGCGCCGGCATCGATGGCTTGCTCGCCTGGTTTGCCCTGGATCCGCGCCTGGCCGATGTCGACCATAAAGAGTCGTACTGCGACGAACAGCCGTTCTACCGCACCAAGGTCAAGCTGAAGAAGGAGATCGTCACCCTGGGCGTACCGGGCGTCGACCCCAGTCAGCAGGTCGGCACCTATGTCGAGGCCCGCGACTGGAATGCGCTGATCAGCGACCCCGAGGTGCTGCTAATCGACACGCGCAACGACTATGAAGTGGCGATCGGCACTTTCCAGGGGGCGGTCGACCCCAAGACCAAGTCGTTTCGCGAGTTTCCCGAGTACATCAAGGCGCACTTCGACCCGGCCCGGCACAAGAAGGTGGCGATGTTCTGCACCGGCGGCATTCGCTGCGAGAAGGCGTCCAGCTATATGCTCGGTGCCGGCTTCGAACAGGTGTTCCATCTCAAGGGCGGGATCCTCAAGTACCTGGAGCAAGTGCCCCAGGAGCAGACCAGGTGGCAGGGTGACTGCTTCGTCTTCGACAACCGGGTCACCGTGCGGCATGACCTGAGCGAGGGCGATTATGACCAGTGCCACGCCTGCCGCACGCCGGTTTCCGTAGAAGACCGCCAGTCCGAGTACTACACCGCGGGGGTAAGCTGCCCGCATTGCTGGGATTCGCTGCCCGAGAAAACCCGCGCCGGCGCCCGTGAACGGCAAAAACAGATCGAACTGGCCAAGGCCCGCAACCAGCCGCACCCCTTGGGTTACAACCCACGCCACGCCAACGAGGGCTAGACCATGCACGCGCGCCTGCTCTACGTGATGGACCCGATGTGTTCCTGGTGCTGGGGGTTTGCCCCGGTGCTCGAGTCCCTCGCCGAGCAGGCGGCTGCGGCCGGTGTGCCCTTGCAACTGGTGCTCGGTGGCTTGCGTCGTGATGCGGTGGCCATCGACGCGGCGGCGCGGGTGCGTTACCTGGGTTACTGGCAGGCGGTCAATGCCAGCACCGGCCAGCTGTTCAATTTCCTCGACGGCCTGCCCGAGGGCCTGGTTTATGACACGGAGCCGGCCTGCCGGGCGCTGGTGACCGCGCGCAGCCTGGACGCGGACAGCGTCTGGCCGCTGAGCCAGTTGATCCAGCGGGCCTTTTACACCAGCGGCGAGGATGTCACCCGGGCCAGCGTATTGGTCGGGCTGGCCGAACGTGCGGGGATTGCGCGGATCGAGTTCGCCGCCGCATTCGACAGCGCAGCGCAGCGCGAAGCCACTATGGCCGATTTCAGCTGGGTGCAGGATTTGGGCATCTCCGGCTTTCCCACCTTGCTGGCCGAACGCAACGGTCAATTGGCGCTGCTGACCAATGGTTATCAGCCGCTCGAGGTGCTGGCGCCCTTGCTCGCTCGCTGGTTGGAGCGCGCGGCTTATGCCTGATCGCCTGAGTTGGGCGGAAATCCGCCGCCTGGCCCTGCATCACAAGAAAGCTCTGATCCTGGCCAATCTGGTGGCGTTGTTCGCCACCCTGTGCAGCGTGCCCATCCCGCTGCTCCTGCCATTGCTGGTCGACGAAGTGTTGCTCCACGATGGCGATGCCGCGCTCAAGGTGATGGACCGCTTCCTCCCGGCCAGCTGGGAAGTTGCGGCCGGCTATATCGGCCTGATGCTGGTGTTGACCTTGCTGCTGCGCGGCTCGGCGCTGATCTTCAACGTGCTGCAGGCGCGCCTGTTCGCCCGCCTGTCGAAAGACATCGTCTACCGCATCCGCATCCGCCTGATCGAACGACTCAAGCGCATTTCCCTCAGTGAATACGAAAGCCTCGGCGGCGGCACCGTGACCACGCACCTGGTCACCGACCTGGAGACCCTGGACAAGTTCGTCGGCGAAACCCTCAGCCGCTTTCTGGTGGCAGTGCTGACCCTGACGGGGACTTCGGCGATTTTGTTGTGGATGCACTGGCAACTGGCGCTGTTGATCCTGTTGTTCAACCCGCTGGTGATCTACGCCACGGTGCTGCTGGGCAAGAAGGTCAAGCACCTGAAAAAGCTGGAGAACGACAGCACCTCTTATTTTACCCAGGCCCTCACCGAAACCCTCGAGGCGATCCAGGAGATCCGCGCCGGCAATCGCCAGGGCTATTTTCTCAATCGCCTCGGCGGACGGGCCCGGGAGGTGCGCGACTATGCCGTGGCCTCGCAGTGGCGGACCGACGCCTCCAACCGCGCCAGCGGCCTATTGTTCCAGTTCGGTATCGATGTGTTCCGCGCGGCAGCCATGCTCACCGTGCTGTTCTCCGACCTGTCGATCGGCCAGATGCTCGCGGTGTTCAGCTACCTGTGGTTCATGATCGGACCGGTCGAGCAGTTGCTCAACCTGCAGTACGCCTTCTATGCCGCCGGGGGGGCGCTGGCGCGGATCAACGAGTTGCTCGCGCGTCGCGACGAGCCGCAGTACCCGGGTGGTGCCGATCCGTTCAAGGGCCGCGACACCGTCGGTATCGAGGTGCGCGGGCTGACCTTCGCCTACGGCGACGAGCCGGTGCTGGAGAACCTCGACCTGAGCATCGCGCCAGGCGAGAAGGTCGCCATCGTCGGCGCCAGCGGCGGCGGCAAGAGCACCCTGGTGCAGTTGCTGCTCGGCCTCTATACGCCGCAGGCGGGGGTTATTCGCTTCGGCGGCTGCAGCCAGCAGGAAATCGGCCTGGAAACCGTGCGCGAGCAGGTCGCGGTGGTGTTGCAGCATCCGGCGCTGTTCAACGACACGGTACGCGCCAATCTGTGCATGGGCCGCGAACGCAGCGACGAAGCCTGCTGGCACGCCCTGGAAATCGCCCAGTTGGCCAGCACCATAGGCGCATTGGTCAACGGCCTGGACAGCATCGTCGGGCGCTCCGGTGTGCGCCTGTCCGGCGGCCAGCGCCAGCGCCTGGCCATCGCCCGTATGGTCCTGGCCGAGCCGAAAGTGGTGATTCTCGACGAGGCCACCTCGGCCCTCGATGCCGCCACCGAGTATGCATTGCATCAGGCCCTGGGCCAGTTCCTCAACGGCCGCACCACCCTGATCATCGCCCATCGCCTGTCGGCGGTGAAGCAGGCGGATCGGGTACTGGTGTTCGACGGCGGCAGCGTCGCCGAGGACGGCGATCACCAGCAGCTGATCGCCGTGGGTGGGCTCTACGCCAAGCTGTATGGGCATTTGCAGCACTGAGAGGTTGTGAAAAAACTCTCGCCTACTGCGACCGCCTCCAGGCGCCCGCTGCTGACGTTGCGCTGCGAACGCCTGGAGACGCTCTCGCTACGGCGCTCGATATTTTCACAACCTCTGAGACGTCAGGGTGCCGCCGGCGAGTCGCTCGAGTCGTTGGCCCACTGCTGCAGGCGTTGCGCGCGCGCCTGGCTTTCGCCCACTTGCTTGTCCAGTGCTTCCTGGTAATCGCTCAGCCAGCTGCGTGACCCTGCGATCATGCCGGCGAGGTCGCGCATGCCGTTTTTCAGGGCCCCCAGGCTGTGCTGGAAACTCTGTTCCTGGTCGATCAGGGTGTGTGCGACCTGTTGCTGCACGGCGCGGTTGTCGCCGCTGCTCAGCGGCGCTGCCGGCTTGCTGCTTTGCAGGGTGCTCAGCTGTTGTTCCTGCTGAACCACTCGTTGTTCGAGTTCGGCGACCTGTTTTTGCAGTGCGGTTGCCTGTTCTTGCACGCTTAGGATCTGCTTGGCGCCGTTGCTGTCCTCCGGCTCGCCGGATTTGCCGAGCAAGCCGATGGTCAGCCAGCTTACGAGCGTCATGGTCAACACTGTGGCAAGGGTGAACAGCAGGATGCGGTCGAGTCGGCGGCCTTTTTCCAACAGTTCCAGGCGTTGCTCTGCGCTGATGGGGTCGCCGCTACTTTCTTGTGGGTCATTGCTCATGGCTGCTCCGTCGCGTGGGTGTGCTGGTCGAAGTGGCAGGTCATTGGGTGGCAGTCTGCCATTATTCGGATGTGGCCGCTGCTCCACCTGGTTGCTTGTACTGAATATTCAGCACTCGCAGCTTGGGCTGCGGTTCAGCGGCTAACGTTCAATTATTCCCTCACCGGGCCTGTTCAGTGGTGCCCGGCCGCGCTGTTGGGAGTTTAGGCCGCATCCATCGGCAGAATCCGTGCTTGTTTGGCAGTTAAATGCGCCACTTTGTAAATAAATCGTTACGTATTGGCCGGTTTTTTAGCGTGCGATCGAGACTTTGCGCGGTGTTTATCAGGTCGTAAGGTTTTATTGCCAATGGGCGCGCCAGGTGCCGCTGCACTGCACCGGAGCCATCTTGTCGGGCGCGCTTGCCTCGGTTGTCATACATGGAGTTATCGGCGTCGTCCTGTCTGTTGGCGAGGGCGCTGAATCCACAACAATAACGAGGAGGCGTAATGACCGCCGTGAACAAGATCGAACAGCACAATCCCATCGGTACCGACGGCTTCGAGTTCGTCGAATACACCGCGCCTACGCCCGAAGGCATCCAGCAGTTGCGTGAACTGTTTACCGCCATGGGCTTTACCGAAACGGCCAAGCACCGTTCCAAGGAAGTCTGGCTGTTCCAGCAGAACGACATCAATTTCGTGCTCAACGGCAGCCCCACCGGGCACGTGCACGAGTTCGGCCTGAAGCACGGCCCGAGCGCCTGTGCCATGGCCTTTCGGGTGCATAACGCGGCCCAGGCGGCGGCCTATGTCGAGTCGCAAGGCGCCACGCTGGTCGGCAGCCACGCCAACTTCGGCGAGTTGAACATTCCCTGCGTCGAAGGCATCGGCGGTTCCCTGCTGTACCTGGTCGACCGCTACGGCGACAAGAGCATCTACGACGTCGATTTCGAGTACATCGAAGGCCGTACGCCGCAGGACAACGCGGTCGGCTTGAAAGAGCTGGATCATTTGACCCACAACGTCAAACGCGGGCAGATGGATGTCTGGTCGGGCTTCTACGAGCGTATCGCCAACTTCCGCGAGATCCGCTACTTCGACATCGAAGGCAAGCTCACCGGTCTGGTTTCGCGGGCCATGACCTCACCGTGCGGCAAGATCCGCATCCCGATCAACGAGTCGGCCGATGACAAGTCGCAGATCGAGGAATTCATCCGTGAATACCACGGTGAAGGCATTCAGCACATCGCCCTGAGCACCGACGACATCTACGCCACCGTGCGCCAGCTGCGCGCCAGCGGCGTGGACTTCATGAAAACCCCGGGCACCTACTATGACAAGGTCGACACCCGCGTGGCTGGCCACGGCGAGCCGACCGAGCTGCTGCGCGAGTTGAATATCCTGATTGACGGGGCGCCGGGGGACGACGGCATTCTGCTGCAGATATTCACCAACACGGTGATCGGCCCGATCTTCTTCGAGATCATCCAGCGCAAGGGCAACCAGGGCTTCGGCGAGGGCAACTTCAAGGCGCTGTTCGAGTCGATCGAGGAAGACCAGATCAAGCGCGGCGTGCTCAAGGACGAATGAGTCTTGACCCAGTGCGCCTATGTTTAATGGTGCGCACGGCGCACCCTACGATGGAGTTCTGTCATGAGCCGTAACTGGATCAGATTTCCCTTGCGCGAAGGCGACTGTTCGCGCCAGGCGCACTGCGACTTTCCCGAAGGCACCTACGAGCGCGAGATGGGCCGCGAGGGCTTCTTCGGCCCCACCGCGCACCTGCACCACAAGCATCCGCCGACCGCCTGGATCGATTGGCAAGGCCCGTTGCGCCCGCACGCCTTCAACTTCAACGACATCGCCAGCGAGCGCGACTGTCCGCTGGAGGCGCCGCTGACCCTGCACAACGCCGACATGAAGCTGCGCCTGTGGAAGACCCACGGCGCCATGCGCCACCTGGTGCGCAACGCCGATGGCGATGATCTGCTGTTCATCCATGAAGGGGCAGGGGAGTTCTACTGCGACTTCGGCCACCTGAGCTACCGCGACGGCGACTATCTGGTGATTCCGCGCGGTACCGCCTGGCGCATCGAGACCACCGAGCCGACCTTCATGCTGCTGATCGAGAGCAGCGATGGCGCCTACCAGCTGCCGGACAAGGGCCTGCTCGGGCCCCAGGCGATCTTCGATCCGGCGGTGCTCGAGCATCCCCGCCTGGACCAGGCGTTCAAGGCCCAGCAGGACGAAAGCACCTGGCAGATCAGGATCAAGCGGCGCAACCAGATCACCACCGTGACCTACCCCTACAACCCGCTGGACGTGGTCGGCTGGCATGGCGACAACACCGTGGTGCGGCTCAACTGGCGCGATATCCGTCCGCTGATGAGCCATCGCTATCACCTGCCGCCCTCGGCGCACACCACCTTCGTCGCCAATGGTTTCGTGGTCTGCACCTTCACCCCGCGGCCGGTGGAGAGCGATCCGGGGGCATTGAAAGTGCCCTTCTACCATAACAACGACGACTACGACGAAGTGCTGTTCTACCACCGCGGCAACTTCTTCAGTCGCGACAACATCGAGGCCGGCATGGTCACCCTGCACCCCTGCGGCTTCCCCCACGGCCCGCACCCCAAGGCGCTGCAGAAGAGCCTGGAAAGCCCGGCGACCTTCGTCGAGGAGGTGGCGGTGATGATCGACGCCCGTCGCGCCCTGGAGATAGACCCGGCGGCCGCGCAGGTCGATGTGCCCGAATACGTCAACTCCTGGCGCGCGCCGGGCTTGACGTAGGGTGCGCGGGGCCACCTAGGCCGCACGCACCGCAATATGACGGATATCTGTGGTGCGCACGGCGCACCCTACGAGGATTGAGCATGAAACTCGCATCACTGAAGCAAGGCCGTGACGGTCTGCTGGTCGTGGTCTCCCGCGACCTGACCCGTGCGCTGAAAGTCCCGGCCATTGCCGCCACCTTGCAGGCCGCGCTGGACGACTGGGCGCGCACGCGCCCGCAGCTGGACGCGGTCTACCAGCGCCTCAATGACGGTCTGGAACCGGGCGCCTTCGCCTTCGACCAGGCGGCCTGCCACAGCCCCTTGCCGCGCGCCTACCATTGGGCCGACGGCAGCGCCTACGTCAACCACGTCGAGCTGGTGCGCAAGGCCCGTGGCGCCGAGATGCCGGAGAGTTTCTGGCACGACCCGCTGATGTACCAGGGCGGCGCCGACTGCTTTATCGCGCCGCAGGCGCCGATCCAGATGGCCGACGAGGCCTGGGGCATCGACCTGGAAGCCGAGATCGCGGTGATCACCGACGACGTGCCGATGGGCGTCACCGCGGCCGAGGCCGCGCAGCACATCCAGTTGCTGATGCTGGTCAACGACGTGTCCCTGCGCAACCTGATCCCCGGCGAGCTGGCCAAGGGTTTCGGCTTCTACCAGAGCAAGCCGTCGTCGAGCTTCTCGCCGGTGGCCATCACCCCGGATGAACTGGGCGATTGCTGGAAAGACGGCAAGGTGCACCGGCCGCTGGTCTCGCAGATCAACGGGGCGCTGTTCGGCCAGCCGGATGCCGGCACCGACATGACCTTCAACTTCCCGACCCTGCTGGCTCATGCCGCCAAGACCCGGCCGCTGGGCACGGGGACCATCATCGGCTCGGGCACCGTCTCCAACTACGACCGCAGCGCCGGATCGTCCTGCCTGGCGGAGAAACGCATGCTGGAGATCATCGAGCAGGGCGAGGCGAAGACGCCGTTCCTCACCTTCGGCGACCGGGTGCGCATCGAGATGTTCGATGCCGCCGGCCAGAGTATCTTCGGCGCCATCGACCAGGTGGTGGAAAAGTATGAGCCGTAGGGTGGGTTGAGGAGCGCAGCGACGATACCCATCGAGTGCAGCTGCGGTCTGCAAGCGCATCGCCGTGATGCCAGACCGCAGCAAGCCGGCTCCTACAGGGAGAATTTACATGTTGACGCTCTATAGCTACTGGCGCTCCACCGCCGCCTACCGGGTGCGTATCGCCTTGAACCTCAAGGGCCTGGCCTATGAGCAGGTACCGGTGCACCTGCTCGAGGACGGCGGCCAGCAGCACGCGGCCGAGTACCGGGCGCTCAACCCGCAGCAGCTGGTGCCGTTGCTGGTCGATGGCGAGGCCAGGATCGCCCAGTCCCTGGCGATTCTCGAGTACCTGGACGAGGCCTACCCGGTGCCGGCGTTGCTGCCGGACGAGCCGGCGCAGCGGGCCCAGGTGCGGGCGCTGGCGTTGCACATCGCCTGCGAGATCCATCCGCTGAACAACCTGCGCGTGCTGCAGTACCTGGCCAATCGCTTGGGCGTGGACGAGGAGGCGAAAACCACCTGGTATCGGCACTGGGTCGATACCGGGCTGACGGCGGTGGAGCAGGGCCTGGCGGCGTTCGAGGGGCACCTGTCGCTGGGCCAGCGCCCCGGCTACCTGGAGGCCTGTCTGATTCCACAGCTGTACAACGCCCGTCGTTTCAACTGTGCGCTCGATGCCTACCCGCGCATCCTCGCCATGGCGGCGCGCTGCGAATCCCTCGAGGCCTTCCGGCAGGCCGTTCCGGAGGTGCAGCCCGACGCCCCGTGAGACTGCCTGATTGCGCATTGGATGATGCGGCGCGCCGGAGGATGAGCCTGCTGGTGGTCATCAGGCATATGAAAAGAGGCGCCCGACATCGAGTCGCGCGCCTCTTTTTATGTGCAGGTGTTATGCGCACGTGATCGAGGCAGGCGGCGATTTGCCGTCGGCAGATCGGCGAATAGCCGCCACTCGCAGGTTCTGCTCGGCGGAAAGTCGCCGACACAGGCCCTGGCGAGGGGCGGGCGCAGCCGTGGCCCGCTTGGCTGTGTATTCCCGCACGCCTCTGCCCTGACGCTTCGCGGCAAGCGGTCGATATAAAAGGAGCTAAAGACTAAAGCTGGCACAAGGGTTGCGAGACTCCAGTCTCGAAAATCGATGCCGTGCCCTCGCATGCCGGCCACATCGCTTCGCAGAAGGCGGGACGGCGCGTCGAATAACAATAATGGAGTTGTGCTTATGTTGCCGTCTGCCGCCCGCCTGTTCACCAACCTTGCCGTGAGCAAGAAGTTGCTCTGCGGTTTTGCCTTGGTGCTGCTGCTGACCATCGCCGTAACCGCTGGCGGTTTCATCGCGCTACGGACCATTGTGCAAGGGCATAACCTGAGCGGGCAGCTGACGGCGGTGAATATGGAAATTCTCCAGGCGCGGCGACTGGAGCGCGCTTTCGCCATCGAACAAAGCAGCGCGAGTGCCGAGCGGGTGCGTGAGAGCCTGGCGACAGTGCAAGCGCTGCTGCTGCAACTGGCGCAGGGTGCCTCGCCGGCGCAAGCCCGGCATTATCAGACCATGCGCCAGGCGGTTGCCGATTACCTGAGCCAGTTCGACAGCTATGTCGAGTTGCAGGGCAGGGCGCTTCAGGCGCGCCAGGACATGAGCGATGCCGCGGTCGAGACGCGCGACCAGTTCGAGACGCTCGAGCTGGCCATGTACGACGCCGTGCGCGAGTTGCGCCTGCAGGGTGACCGGCTGCGCGGCAGCGATCCACTGACCCTGGCGGAAACGGCGTCCGGCATGAGCAAGCGCATGCTCGAGCTGCGTGGCCACGAAAACCTGTTCATCATCGACGGTTCGGCCGCGGCGTTGGAGGAGTGGGCCTACATCGGCGAGGACCTGCAAAGTGTCGCCCGTAACCTGATGGTGTGGTTGAGCGACGAGCAGAAAGCCGCGATCGAAACGGCCTTGCAGGCGTTGACCACCTACCAGCGCTCCTTCGGCTATTACCAGCAGGTCCGCGAGCAGAGCCGTACCACCGAGACCGCGATGATCGAGCGGGCGCGGGCGGTATTCAATCTGGCCGAAGCGGCGCAAGTCGGCGAAGAGCAGCGCATGGCGGCCGGCAGCCACCGAGCGATGCTGCTGCTCGGTGGCATGGGCGTGGCGGCGGTACTGCTCGGCTTGCTGGCCGCCTGGCTGATCTCCCGCTCGATCGTCATCCCCCTGCGCCAGAGCGTGGCCTTTGCCCAGCGCATAGCCGAGGGCGACCTCAGCCAGGACTTGCCGCTCGATCGCCACGACGAACTGGGCCGGTTGTTTGCGGCCTTGCAGGGCATGACCGGCAGCCTGCGCACTCTGGTCGGGCGGATTGGCGCCGGCGTCAGCCAGATCGCCGCGGCGGCCGAGCAACTGTCGGCGATCACCGCGCAAACCAGTGCCGGGGTGCACAACCAGCGCCAGGAGACCGAGCAGACCGCCACCGCCATGCACCAGATGGCCGCCACCGTGCAGGAGGTGGCGCAGAACGCCGAGCAGGCGTCCATGGCTGCCCGCGATGCCGACCGCGAGGCGCAGCAGGGCAATCAGGTGGTGCAGCAGGCGGTGAGCCAGATCGGCAGCCTGGCGCAGGGGGTCGAGCAGTCGGCCGCAACTATCCAGGCGCTGAATCAGGAGAGCGTGCGCATCGGCGGCGTGCTGGAGGTGATTCGCGCGGTCGCCGAGCAGACCAACCTGCTGGCGCTGAATGCGGCCATCGAGGCCGCCCGGGCCGGCGATCAGGGCCGCGGCTTCGCCGTGGTCGCCGACGAAGTGCGGGCGCTGGCGCGGCGTACTCACGCTTCGACGGAAGAAATCGAAGGCCTGATCGGCAGCCTGCAGCGTATGGCGGCTGGTGCGGTGGAACAGATGGACAGCAGCCGTACCCTGACCCAGGGCACTGTCACCCTGGCCGGCGAGGCGGGCGCTGCCCTGGGGCGCATCACCCAGGCGGTGAGTTCCATCGAACAGATGAACCAGCAGATCGCCGCCGCCGCCGAAGAGCAGAGCGCGGTGGCGGACAGCATCAGCGAAAGCATTACTCGGGTGCGCGATATCGGCGAGCAGAGCGCCAGTGCCAGCGAGCAAACCGCCGCCTCCAGCGCCGAGCTGGCGCGCCTGGGTGTCGAGTTGCAGGGCCTGGTCGCACAGTTCCGGACCTGAGGGGCTGGCGCATTGACGCCGTAGGAGGGAGGAGTCCATTTCATTGGGCTACGAGAGCCGGAGCCTGGGGCTGTCGCAGAGCCGTAGCCTGGATGAGCCCCGGCGTAATCCGGGGGCGGTCGCCAACTGACCCTGGCTACGCTCCGCTGCACGCCGTCAGCACTCGTCGCGCTCCACCTTGCAGGTCTGCCGGGCGGTGCTGAGCAGGGGCTTGCCCAGTTCGTTGGCCCAGGCCGCCAGGGGCACCTGCAGTTCCGGCTGCCAGATGCGTCGCCACAGCACCTGCAAGCGTGTCAGGTCGGCCAGGCCTGCCGGCCAGCGATCGATCCGCTCATGAACCCGCCATTCACCGTTGTGCTGGTGGGCGAAGTCGAAGCGGAACGGGTGCACGCCGGTCATGCCCAGGCGTATGTCGGTGACCACCAGGTGCTCGCCGATCTGGTCGTAGCGCAGCAGCCCATCGGTGAACCAGGCCAGGCGCCGGTGCGCGGCCGAATCCGCGAGTACCGCGGCCAGTGCGGTGCCGCGCGGCAGGCGGATGAGTTGCGGCGGTTGTCGATCGAACCAGCCGACCAGGGCTTCGTGGTAATCCTCGCCATCCAGCACTATCACGCGCCAGAGCAGGCTGTTGAGTGGGGTCGGGGTGCTGAACAGCGCTTCGGCCTGGATGCCCTGGAGGGCCAGTTGCGCCTCGACCCGTTGCTCGGCCATGTGCTTGCCGGCCAGGGTGGAACCCAGGTAAAGGGTCGACAGGACCAGGGCGACCAGCGGCGCCTTGGCCATTTTGTCGCGCAGGCCGAAGAGCAGCCCAAGCAGCACCGCGATGGCCAGGGGGGTGGTGTAGAGCGGGTCGATGATGAAGATGCTCGACCAGGCCAGCGGGGTTGGCATCAGCGGCCAGAACAGCTGAGTGCCGTAGCTGGTGAAGCTGTCCAGCAGCGGGTGGGTCAGCAGCACCAGGGCCAGGGTGGCGAACAGGCGTTGCCTCGAGTAGCCCGGATGCGGGTGCAGGCGCAGCACCAGCCACGTCAGCAGCACAGCCACGCCGAAGAGGACCAACAACGAATGGCTGAAGCCGCGGTGCTGGGTCATGTTCGCCACCGCGTCGCCATAATCGATCACCACATCCAGATCGGGCAGGGTGCCGAGCATAGCGCCATACAGCAGGGCCTTGCGGCCCTGCCAGCGACCGAGCAGCGCCCCCTGGATGCTGGCACCGAGCATTACCTGGGTGATGGAGTCCATCGGTGATCGTCCGTCTGGTCGAGACGCTTAGGTTACATCGGCAGCCGTCGCCGCTGTTGCCCGGAAATCCCAGGCAACGATTTTGTCCGGCGTACGCCCGAACCGATGCCGTGCTCGATGTTTCACCGCCTCTGAGCGGCGCCCTGTGCCTATCGCACCTGCAGACGTTTTTTCAGTAGGGGCCGTGAAGGAAAGTTGCCGTGCCAGGTGATCAGTGCCGGCAAAGGCATGGGTTTGCCGTACCAATAGCCTTGGGCATGATCGCAGCCGAGGTCGATGACTTGCTTGGCATCGTTTTCATCCTCGATGCCTTCGCCGGTCACCGTGAACCTGAAGCTGTGGCAAAGCTCGACGATACTGCGCACCACGCGCTGCAGTTGTTCGTCGTGACTAATGCCCTGAATGAACGACTTGTCGATTTTTATCCGCTGCACGCGCAGTTCGCGCAGGTAGGACAGCGACGAGTAGCCGGTGCCGAAGTCATCCAGCGCCACCGCGATACCTTGCTCATTGAGCTTGCGCAGGATGCTGCGGCCGTCATTGAAGTCGGCCACGGCAATCGACTCGGTCATCTCCAGAACCAATTGGCTGGCACGGATCGGCGCCTCGCCAAGCCATTGCTCGATCTGCTCGGGCAGGCTGGTGGTGAATTGCGCGGGGGAGATATTCACCGAAACATACAGTGCGTCGCGCAGCCCCTGGGGCAGGCGGAGCAGATCCTGCTTGAGCCGCTGCAGAATCCACTCGCCGAGTTTTTGCCCCAGCTGATTGTTCTCCGCCAATTCCACCACTTCCAGCGGCGAAATACTGCCCAGGCTGGGGTGGCGCCAGCGCAGCAGGGCTTCGACCCCGATGCTGGTGTCGCTCAGGCCGACAATCGGTTGGTAGTAGAGGCTCAGGCCCGGTGAGCCGGTTTGCGCCATCGCCCGTTTGAGGTCGTCGAGCAGGTTCTGACTGCGCAGGTAACGGTTGCTGATGTCTTCATTGAAGACGCCCAGGCCTTTGTGTTTGCCCATGCGCAGTTCACGCACGGCCAGGGTGGCGAAGTAGTACAGCTTCTGCAGGCTGAAACTGTTGTCGGGGTTGAAGCTCAGGCCGATGCGCGTGCCCACCTGAAACAGGTGCTTGTCGCTCTGGAAGTCGAAGCTCAAGGCGTAGGCAAGGCTGTTCAGGACACTGTTCACCAGCTCTTCGGGAAAGCCCTGAGGAAAGGTCATGACGAACTCGTCACCGGCCACTCGGGCGATGAAGCTGCCTTGCGGTTTCAGCCGGTTGAGGGTTTCACCGATGCGCTGCAGCAGGCGATCGCCAGCCTCGTGGCTGATACGCTCATTGACCGCGCGAAAATTGCTCAACTCGATCACCGCCAGGGCGCAGCAGCCGGCGGTCCTGGTATCGTTCTGCAGGGCTTGAAAACTGTTGCGATTGGGCAGGTTGGTCAAGGGGTCGTGGCGGGCCATCAGGCGATTGCGCCGTGTCTCCAGATAGAACATCAGGATCAGCCCGCCG
>NZ_JBFIIG010000037.1:0-28265 GCF_041601375.1 Pseudomonas sp.
CCGGCGAAGCCGCGGAAGTTGAGGTTGGGGCGGTTGACGTACTGCACCGGGAAACGCAGGTCGGTGAAGTTGCGGTCGCCGGCCACTTCCACGGTTTCGAGAATTTCCATCAGCGACTGGCCGTCATACCACGGCGAACGCTCGCTGTGGTTGACCACGTTGTCGCCCTTGAGCGCCGACATCGGCACGAAGTGCAGCGAGCTCGGCTTGAGTGCGATGCCTTCGGCGAACTTCAGGTAATCGGCCTTGATCTGCTCGAACACGCCCTGATCGAAGTCCTTGAGGTCCATCTTGTTGATGGCCACGACTATGTGCTTGATCCCCAGCAGGCTGGCGATGAAGCTGTGGCGCTTGGTCTGGGTCTGCACGCCGTAACGGGCGTCGATCAGGATGATCGCCAGGTCGCAGGTCGAAGCGCCGGTGGCCATATTGCGCGTGTACTGCTCATGGCCGGGGGTGTCGGCGATGATGAATTTGCGCTTGGCGGTGCTGAAGTAGCGGTAGGCCACGTCGATGGTGATGCCTTGCTCGCGCTCGGCCTGCAGACCGTCGACCAGCAGTGCCAGGTCGACGTCCTCGCCGGTGGTGCCGGATTTCTTCGAGTCGCGGGTGATGGCTTCCATATGATCTTCATAGATCATCTTGGAATCGTGGAGCAAACGACCGATCAGGGTGCTTTTGCCGTCGTCGACGTTGCCGCAGGTGAGAAAGCGCAGCAGCTCTTTGCGTTCGTGCTGGGCCAGGTAAGCGAGGATGTCCTCGCTGATCAATTCAGACTGATGCGACATCTTAAAAGTACCCCTGACGTTTTTTCTCTTCCATCGAACCGGCGGCATCGTGGTCGATGACACGCCCCTGACGCTCGGACGTTCGAGTCAGAAGCATTTCCTGAATGATGTCGGTCAGGCTGGTTGCCGTGGACTCTACCGCACCGGTCAACGGGTAGCAGCCGAGCGTACGGAAACGCACCATCTTCTTGGTAATACTGGCTTTCTCTTCATCCGAGAGGTGCTCGAGGATGCGATCGTCGTCGATCATGATCAGGGTGCCGTTCTTTTCGATCACTTCACGCTCAGCGGCGAAGTACAGCGGCACGATCGGGATCTGCTCCAGATAGATGTACTGCCAGATGTCCAGCTCGGTCCAGTTGGACAGCGGGAATACGCGGATCGACTCGCCCTTCTTGACCTTGCCGTTGTAGACGTTCCACAGCTCGGGACGCTGGTTTTTCGGGTCCCAGCGATGCTTGCTGTCGCGGAACGAGTAGACGCGCTCCTTGGCGCGGGACTTTTCCTCGTCGCGCCGGGCGCCACCGAAGGCCGCATCGAAGCCGTATTTATCCAGGGCTTGCTTCAAGCCTTCGGTCTTCATCACGTCGGTGTGCTTGGCACTGCCGTAGGTGAAGGGGTTCATGTCCTGCGCCACACCATCAGGGTTGATGTGGGTGATCAGATCCAGACCGTATTCGTTGACCATTTTCTCGCGGAAACGGTACATCTCCTGAAACTTCCACCGAGTGTCGACGTGCATCACCGGGAACGGCAGCTTGCCCGGAAAGAACGCCTTGCGTGCCAGGTGCAGCATCACGGCGGAGTCTTTACCGATGGAATAAAGCATTACCGGGTTGTCGAATTCGGCGGCCACTTCACGAATGATGTGGATACTTTCCGCCTCCAGCTGTTTCAGGTGGGTCAGTTTATCGAGCATGGTTACTCACGATTTGCAGTGTAATTGGGCCGGCGGGCCGTGGACGATGGCGCACTCTAGCACAGCGCCCGCTTCTAATCAGGGGGCCAACTAGATCGAAACGATCTAGCTTTATACCCGCCGAATCGGCCAGCCACGCGGCATCAGATGGGATTGGGACAGTCAATAAACAGGTGTTCGATGGCAAACCGGCGCGCCAGATAATCGCCCAGCGCCTGCACGCCATAGCGTTCGGTGGCATGGTGGCCAGCGGCGATAAAGCTGATGCCGTTCTCCCGCGCACTGTGAAAGGTCTGCTCGGACGCCTCTCCGGTCAGGTAGAGGTCTACGCCGGCCGCGATGGCCTGGTCGATATAGCCCTGCCCGCCGCCGGTGCACCAGCCGACCCGGCGAATCAGTTCCGGGCCTTCGACCAACAAGGGCTCACGGCCGAGCACTTCCTGCACCTGCCGGGCGAAATCGCGCGGGCTCATGGGCTCGCGCAAGGAGCCGAGCAAACCGACGCTGCGCGGATCGTCCGGGTCAAGCGGCCCCTCGACGGTAATCTCGAGTTGGGCGGCCAGCTGCACGTTATTGCCGACCTCCGGGTGCACGTCGAGCGGCAGGTGATAGGCCAGCAAGCTGATATCGTTGCTCAGCAGGGTTTTCACGCGCCGCTGCTTCATGCCGGTGATGCACGGGTTTTCGCCCTTCCAGAAATAGCCGTGGTGCACCAGCAGCACATCGGCCTGCGCCTCGACCGCGGCATCGACCAGGGCCTGGCTGGCGGTGACTCCGCTGACAATACGCCGCACCTGGGGCCGTCCTTCGATTTGCAAACCATTCGGGCAGTAGTCGCCGATGCGAGCGGCATTCAAGTAACGCTGCGCTTCTTCCACCAGGGTGTTCAAGGCAATAGCCATAGGGATTCCTTACCTGCTGTTGCAGACCGCTGCCTTATTGGCAATCGGCCCTCTATAATGGCGCACCTTAAGGGGCCCGCCAGCCCCCCGCAACTCTCAGAGGTTGTGAAAATATCGAGCGCCGTAGCGAGACTGTCTCCAGGCGCTCGCGGCAAGGCGCGCGGCGTGAAAAGCCGGGGGAGTTTAGTGAGCTAAATGACCCTGCTTTTCACGCCGCGCAACGTCAGCAGCGGGCGTCTGGAGGCGGTCGCAGTAGGCAAGAGTTGTTTCACAATCTCCCAGGATTCGATTGATGTTCAAGGCCCTGCGTTTTCTTGGCTGGCCCCTGTTGGTCGGTGTGCTATCGGCACTGCTGATCATGCAGTACTTCCCCCAATGGGTTGGCCTGCCGACCCAGGATGTGCAGCTGCGCCAGGCCCCCGTCTATGGCCGCATGCAGGAAGGTCCGGTGTCCTATGCCGATGCGGTGAGCACCGCCTCGCCGGCGGTGGCCAACCTCTACACCACCAAGTTCGTCAACAAACCGGCTCACCCCATGCTGGAAGATGAGCAGTTCCGCAAGTTCTTCGGCGACAACCTGCCCAAGCAGCGGCGCATGGAGTCAAGCCTCGGCTCGGCGGTGATCATGAGCACGGAAGGCTACCTGCTGACCAACAATCATGTGGTCGCCGGGGCCGATCAGATAGTGGTGGCCCTGCGCGATGGCCGCGAAACCCTGGCCCGGATAATCGGCAGCGACCCGGAAACCGACCTCGCAGTGCTGAAAATCGATTTGCATGATCTTCCGGCGATCACCCTCGGTCGCTCGGACAACATCAAGATTGGCGATGTCACCCTGGCCATCGGCAATCCCTTCGGCGTCGGCCAGACCGTGACCATGGGCATCATCAGCGCCACCGGGCGCAACCAGCTGGGCCTCAACACCTATGAAGACTTCATCCAGACCGACGCGGCGATCAACCCCGGCAACTCCGGCGGCGCGCTGGTCGACGCCCATGGCAACCTGATGGGCATCAACACCGCAATCTTCTCCAAGTCCGGCGGCTCGCAAGGCATCGGCTTCGCCATCCCGGTGAAACTGGCGCTGGAAGTGATGCAGGCGATCATCGAGCACGGCCAGGTGATTCGCGGCTGGCTGGGCATCGAAGTGCAGCCGCTGACCCCGGAGCTGGCGGAATCCTTCGGCCTGGAGGGACGCCCCGGCATCGTCGTCGCCGGCATCTACCGCGATGGCCCGGCGCAGAAGGCCGGCCTGCAACCCGGCGACCTGATCCTCAATATCGACGGTGAAGCGGCCGGCGACGGCCGCCGCTCGATGAACCAGGTGGCCCGCACCAAGCCCGGCGAGACGATCCGCATCGAGATCATGCGTAACGGCAAACTGCAGGAACTGAGCGCCGAAATAGGCGTGCGCCCACCCGCGAACGAAAACTGACAGCCTGCGCCCACAGCTGGGCGTTCGCTCTCCGCATAATTAATGTTATGTTATTACATAAATTATGTGCAGAGAGAGAACCCGCTTGCGCCCGCCCTTCGCCCTACTCGTCAGCCTGCCACTCGGCCTGCTCAGCCCCACCGTGCATGCTGCCTCCCCGACCACCCCCGCACAGTTGAGCGACAGCATCATCAGTGCCAGTCCGGAACTGGCCGACGGCCCGGTACAGGGTTATCGCGCCACCCGTTCCAGCAGTGCGACCAAAACCGACACGCCGCTCAGTGAAATCCCCCAGGCCATCAGCGTGGTACCCACCGCCGTGCTGGAAGACCTCGGCAGCAGCGATGTCGAGCGCGCCCTGGACTTTGCCGGCGGGGTATCCAAGCAGAACAACTTCGGCGGCCTGACCCTCTACGAATACAGCGTGCGCGGCTTCACCACCTCGGAGTTCTACAAGGACGGTTTCAGCGCCAACCGTGGCTACCCGAGCACCCCGGACGCCGCCAATATCGAGCGCATCGAGGTGCTCAAGGGCCCCGCCGCCAGCCTCTACGGCCGCGGCGACCCCGGCGGCACCGTCAACATCGTTACCAAGAAGCCCCAGGCCGGCACCTTCGCCCGCCTGCAAACCAGCGCCGGCAGCTGGGACCGCTATCGCACCAGCCTGGACCTCAACAGCCCGCTGGACGAACAAGGCGACCTGCTGGCGCGCCTCAATCTGGCCGTCGAGGACAACAACAGTTTCCGTGACCACGTCGGCAGCGAGCGCCTGTTCGCCGCGCCCTCGCTCAGCTGGCAGCTCAACCCCGATACCCGCGTGCTGCTGGAGGCCGAGCTGGTGCGCCACCGTTCGGTATTCGACCGCGGCATAGTGGCGCCGAACAACCGGCTGGGCAGCGTGTCGCGCTCGACCTTTCTCGGCGAGCCGAGCGACGGCGCTATCGACAACGACAACAACCTGATCCAGGCCAGCCTCGAGCATGCCCTCAATGATACCTGGCAGCTGCGTCTGGCCAGTCACTTCAAGGAAGGCGAACTGGCCGGCGACGCCTCGGAAAACCAGGCCCTGGCGACCGACGGGCGCACCCTCACCCGGCGTTTTCGTGAGCGCGAAACCACTTGGCACGACAGCATCACCCTGCTGGAACTGCACGGCGAACTGCAGCTCGGCGGGCTGCAACACCAGCTGCTGATCGGCAGCGAGTACGAAAACTACCGCAAGAACGAGCGGGTCACAGAAGTGCGTCCGCGCAGCGCCATCGATATCTACGATCCGATCTATGGCCGCCCGCGCCCCACTGGCGCACGCTCCGGCAGCGACAACCACGAGCAGGTGCAAAGCCATGCGCTCAACCTGCAGGACCAGATCGTCTTTACTGAGCGTCTGCGCGGCCTGATCGGCGTTCGTTTCGAGCACTTCGACCAGTCGATCGACAACCGGGTCAATGGTGCACGCAGCAATCAGAGCCACGATGCGGTTACCCAGCGCGCCGGACTGCTCTATCAGCTGACGCCGGCCGTCGGCCTGTTCGCCAATGCCTCCACCTCGTTCAAGCCGAATAACGGCCTGGACCGCAGCGACCGGCCGTTCGACCCGGAACAAGGCATCGGCTATGAGGCCGGCGTAAAACTGGACCTGCTGGACGACCGCCTCAGCGCGACCATCGCCGCCTTTCACCTGACCAAGGAAAACGTGCTGACCGCGGACCCGGTCGACGCCAGCTTTCAGACCGCCGCCGGGGAAGCGCGCAGCCAGGGCCTGGATCTACAGTTCAGCGGCCAATTGAGCGAAGCGCTGCGGATTATCGGCGCCTTCGCCTTTATCGATGCCGAGGTCACCAAGGGCGATAAGTCACTGTCGGCCGGCAGTCGTCTGCTCGGCGTCGCCCGGCAAAGCGGCAGCCTGCTGGGCGTCTATGAGTTCCAGGACGGCTGGCTGCGCGGCTCGGACGTAGGTGCGGCCGTCACTTATGTCGGCGACCGTTCCGGCCAGGCCGGCAGCGATTTCAGCCTGCCAGCCTATCACACCGTCGACCTGCTCGCCCACTACGCCTTCAGCCCGCGGATAAAAGTCGGCGCCCATCTCAATAACCTGTTCGACGAGAAGTACTACGAGCGCTCTTACAGCAATCTCTGGGTGATGCCCGGCGAGCCGCGCAACCTGAGCTTCAACCTGACCGTCGACCTTTGATCTCCCCAACCCCAAGGACCTTCCATGAAAAAAGTTTTTCCGTTCCTCGCTGCGGTTCTGTTTATCGGCCAGGTCGACGCTCACGGCCTATGGACCGAACAGCGTCGCGGCAATATCGAAACCATCTACGGCCACGGCGCCGAGGACAACGCCTTCAAGGCCGAGAAGATCAGCGGCGCCTGGGCCTACGACAGCCGCGGCAAGATGATCCCGGTAACGGTCAAGCGCCTGGACGACCATGCCCGCCTGGAGCCACTGAAGTCGCCGGCCATGGTCGCCGTGGCGCTGGATAACGGCCCCTGGTCGCTGACCCCGGACAAACAATGGATCAACCAGGGCCGCAGCAAGGTGCCCACTTCGACCAAGTCCTTGCACACCTTCAAGTACAGCCTGGCGATCTACAGTGAAGGCGTCAGCCTGCCGGCGCTGGATCAGCTGAAGATGGTCATCCTGCCGGAAGTCGACCCGCTCGAAGTCGGCGTGGGCAAGCTGCTGCCGGTGCGCGTGCTGATCGACGGCAAGCCCGCCGCGGGCATCGAACTGATCGGCGACTACCGCGGCGCTCCGCACCGTATCAGCGCCAAGACCGATGCTCAGGGGCGCGCGCAGATCGAAGTACGCAATGAAGGGCTGAATATCATCGCCGCCGAGGTCGACTTGCCGGTGGCCAACGATGCCGATATCGAAACCCGCGGCCTGTTCACTTCACTGACCTTTCTCGGCGAAGCCCACCGCGAGTAACGCAAGTAAACAGACGATAAAAAAAGCCGGCACCGCTTAGGCGCTGCCGGCTCTTGTGTAGCCCGGATGCAATCCGGGAAATGCTGCATCAACTGCGCCGGTCCAACCATGCTCCGGCGGATTGTTCGCTTCGCTCCTGAATCCGCCCTACAACCCTTGCAGGGCATCCAGCAACGCCTGGTTCTGCTCCGGCGCACCGATGCTGATACGCAGGAACTGGGCGATCCGCGCCTGTTTGAAATGCCGCACTATCACCCCCTGCTCACGCAGACCGGCGGCCAGGGTCGCCGCATCCTTGTGCGGGTGACGGGCAAAGACGAAGTTGGCGGCCGAAGGCAGCACCTCGAAGCCCAACGCCTGCAAGCCGGCCACCACGCCTTCGCGACTGTCGATGACCTGGCGGCAGGTCTGCTCGAAGTAGGCGCGATCCTCGAACGCCGCGGCCGCGCCGGCGATCGCCAGGCGATCGAGCGGGTAGGAGTTGAAGCTGTTCTTGATCCGTTCCAGGGCCTCGATCAGCTCCGGGTGGCCGACTGCCAGGCCGACCCGCAGGCCAGCCAACGAGCGCGACTTGGACAGGGTCTGGGTCACCAGCAGGTTCGGATACTTGTCCACCAGCGCGATGGCGCTCTGGCCGCCGAAGTCGATATAGGCCTCATCCACCAGCACCACCGAATCCGGATTGGCCGTCAGCAGCTGCTCGATGGCGTCCAGCGCCAGCACACAACCGGTCGGCGCGTTGGGGTTGGGGAAGACGATGCCGCCGTTGGGCCGCGCATAGTCCTCGACGCGGATCTGGAACTGCTCATCCAGAGCGATCGCCTCCGAGGCGATGCCGTAGAGCCCGCAGTAGACCGGGTAGAAGCTGTAGCTGATATCCGGAAACAGCAGCGGCTTGTCGTGCTGGAACAGGCCGTGAAAGGCATGCGCCAGCACTTCGTCGGAGCCGTTGCCGACGAACACCTGATCGAGCCGCACGCCGTAGTAATCGGCCACCGCCTGCTTCAGGCGCTCGCCATTGGGGTCCGGGTACAGGCGCAGGTCATCGTTCAGCTCGGCCTGCATCGCCGCAATCGCCTTGGGCGACGGGCCGTAAGGGTTTTCATTGGTGTTGAGCTTGACCAGCTTGGCCAGTTTCGGCTGCTCACCCGGCACATAAGGCACCAGGTCTTTGACGAAGGGGCTCCAGAATTTGCTCATCTGCCCTTCTCTCCTCGAATTCGTTGCGTTTGCGATGGGTTACGCCTACGGCTAACCTCGGCGGCACCACCCATCCTACGGTTTGATGCGGTACTCGGCGCTGCGCGCGTGGGCGGTCAGCGACTCACCGCGGGCCAATACACTGGCGCTCTTGCCCAGTTCGGAGGCACCGGCGGCCGAGCAATGGATGATCGACGAGCGCTTCTGGAAGTCGTAGACCCCCAGCGGCGAGGAGTAGCGCGCGGTGCCGGAGGTCGGCAACACGTGGTTGGGACCGGCGCAGTAGTCGCCCAGGGCCTCGGCGGTGTAGCGCCCCATGAAGATCGCACCGGCGTGGCGGATCAGCGGCAGGTACTGCTCGGGGTTTTCCACCGACAGCTCCAGGTGTTCCGGGGCGATACGGTTGGCCACTTCGATGGCCTGGGCCATGTCGGCGACCTGAATCAGCGCGCCGCGGGCTTCCAGGGAGGCGCGGATGATTTCGGCGCGTTCCATGGTCGGCAACAGCCTGGCGATGCTCTCGGCCACGCGGTCGAGGAAAGCGGCATCCGGGCTGAGCAGAATCGACTGGGCGTCTTCGTCGTGCTCGGCCTGGGAGAACAGGTCCATGGCGATCCAGTCCGGGTCGGTCTGGCCGTCGCAGACCACCAGAATCTCCGAGGGTCCGGCGATCATGTCGATGCCGACCTTGCCGAACACGTGGCGCTTGGCGGTGGCGACATAGATGTTGCCGGGACCGACGATCTTGTCCACCGGCGGCACGCTCTCGGTGCCATAGGCCAGCGCCGCCACGGCCTGGGCACCGCCGATGGTGAACACCCGGTCGACCCCGGCGATGCAGGCGGCCGCCAGCACCAGTTCGTTGATCTCGCCGCGCGGGGTCGGCACCACCATCACCACTTCCGGCACGCCAGCGACCTTGGCCGGAATCGCGTTCATCAACACCGAGGACGGATAGGACGCCTTACCACCGGGCACGTACAGACCGGCGCGGTCCAGCGGCGTGACTTTCTGCCCCAGCACGGTGCCGTCGGCCTCGGTGTAGGTCCAGGAATCCTGCTTCTGCTTCTCGTGGTAGCTGCGCACCCGCTCGGCGGCAACTTCCAGCGCCTGGCGCTGTTCCGTGGTGATGCGGGTCAGGGCCAGCTCCAGACGCTCGCGCGGCAGGATCAGGTCGGCCATGCTGGCGACCTCGAGGCCGTCGAAACGCTGGGTGTATTCGACCAGGGCGGCATCGCCACGCTCGCGCACGGCCTTGATGATCTCCAGCACGCGATGGTTGACCGCATCGTCCGAGACACTTTCCCAGCTCAGCAGATGATCCAGATGCTGGGCAAAGTCCTGGTCAGCGGCGTCGAGTCGGCGGATGGCGATGGGAGCGGTCATAGCGGGCCTCATGATTGGCAAATGCTCGGGCGTCGCTAGGCTACCAAGCCCACCGCATGGACGCCCGAGATAATTGGCTATGACGCGGATAGGCGGCCGAAAATTGCTCCTGCATGTTCGGCATTTCCGCCGTCCTTGGCGGTCACGCGGCTAAATGCCGCATGGCAGGTATTAGCTGGGGTGTCGTGCCTCTACGGCTTCGCGCAGAGTCTCGATCAGCGCCTGGATGCGCGCATGCTGCATCTTCATCGACGCCTTGTTGACGATCAGCCGCGAACTGATGTGGGCGATCAGTTCCTGGGCTTCCAGGCCATTGGCGCGCAGGGTATTGCCGGTGTCGACCACGTCGATGATCTTGTCGGACAGGCCCACCAACGGACCCAGCTCCATCGAGCCATACAGCTTGATGATGTCGACCTGGCGACCCTGCTCGGCGTAGTAACGCTTGGCCACGTTGACGAACTTGGTGGCCACCCGCAGCCGGCCCTTGGGCTCGGGCGCGCCGACGGCACCGGCGGTCATCAGCTTGCACTTGGCGATACGCAGGTCCAGGGGCTCGTACAGGCCCTGGCCGCCATACTCCATCAGCACATCCTTGCCGGCCACACCGAGATCGGCGGCGCCGTGCTCGACATAGGTCGGCACATCGGTGGCGCGTACGATCAGCAGGCGCACGTCATCCAGGGTGGTGGGGATGATCAATTTGCGGCTCTTATCCGGATTCTCGGTCGGCACGATGCCCGCCGCGGCGAGCAGCGGCAGGGTGTCGTCGAGGATACGGCCCTTGGATAGCGCTATGGTCAGCATGAAGCAGGTTTCCTTTGGAACTGGACCAGACCAGCCCTTGCGAGCTGGTTGTTGGACATCGCTGCGTTCGGTACCACCCTAACCCGGTACGCGGCGGATCTTGGCGCCGAGCATCTGTAGTTTTTCCTCGATGCACTCGTAACCACGGTCGATGTGGTAGATGCGGTCGATCAGGGTATCGCCGTCGGCGACCAGGGCGGCGATCACCAGGCTGGCCGAGGCACGCAGGTCGGTGGCCATGACAGGCGCGCCCTTGAGCTTGTCGACACCGGTGACGATCGCGGTATTGCCCTCGACCAGGATCTGCGCGCCCATGCGGGTCATTTCATAGACGTGCATGAAACGGTTCTCGAACACGGTCTCGATCACCGTGCCGGTCCCTTCGGCAATCGCGTTGAGGGCGACGAACTGCGCCTGCATGTCGGTGGGGAACGCCGGGTAGGGCGCGGTACGCAGGTTCACGGCTTTCGGCCGCTTGCCTTTCATGTCCAGCTCGATCCAGTCGGCGCCGCTGGTGATTTCCGCGCCGGCTTCCTGCAGCTTGGACAGCACCGCCTCCAGAGTCGTCGGGTCGACATCCTTGAGCTTGACCCGCCCGCCGGTGGCAGCCGCGGCCACCAGGTAGGTGCCGGTTTCGATACGGTCCGGCATCACGCTGAAGCGCGCGCCGCCGAGACGTTCGACGCCATCGATGGTGATGGTGTCGGTACCGGCACCGGAAATCTTCGCGCCCATGGCGATCAGGCAGTTGGCCAGATCGACCACTTCAGGCTCGCGCGCGGCGTTTTCCAGCACGCTGCGACCCTTGGCCAGGGTGGCGGCCATCATGATGTTTTCGGTACCGGTCACGCTCACGGTATCGAAGAAGAAGTGCGCACCGCGCAGACCGCCCTCGGGCGCCTTGGCCTTGATGTAGCCACCTTCGACGTCGATGATCGCGCCCATGGCTTCGAGGCCGCGGATGTGCAGGTCGACCGGCCGCGAGCCAATGGCGCAACCGCCGGGCAGGGCGACTTCGGCCTCACCGAAACGCGCGACCATCGGCCCGAGCACCAGGATCGAGGCGCGCATGGTCTTGACCAGCTCGTAGGGCGCGATCAGGGTCTTGATCGCCCGAGCGTCGACTTCCACGCTGAGCTTCTCGTCGATGATCGGTTCGATGCCCATGCGCCCGAACAACTCGATCATGGTGGTGATGTCGTGCAGGTGCGGCAGGTTGCAGATGGTCACCGGCGCATCGCCCAGCAGGGTGGCGGCGAGAATCGGCAGGGCGGAGTTCTTCGCCCCGGAAATGCGGATCTCGCCATTCAGGCGCACACCGCCGGTAATTATCAGTTTGTCCATGACTCTCTCGATTTAGGAGCGCGCGGCCCAATCGGCACGGCTGAAGAATTTCATGCTCACCGCATGGATACTGCCGTCGGCAATCCAGGGGTTGAGGTGGGCGTAGACCTGCTGTTGACGCTTGACCGGACTCAGACCAGCCAACTCATCACTAATCAGGTTCAGCTGGAAGTTACAGCCTTCGCCTTCAACTTCCACCTGGGTATTCGGCAGTTTGGCCTCCAGGAGGCTTTTTACTTCTAGGGCCTGCATGCTCAACCTCGATCAACGTATTCATTAACGACAGCAGAGCCAGAGCTCGCGGCCGCGCATCATACAAAAAAAGCCACTCGCCTGCGAACCCCGCGCCGGCCTATCCCGACCGGGAACCGCAGCGCGGGTTCACGCCTCCAGCGGCAGCACGTCCAGCAGCCCGGAGACACCGGCGATCTCGCGCATGTCCTCGGGCAGATTGCGCACCACCAGGTTCTTGCCTGCGGCCCGGGCGTCGCGCATGAACGCCAGCAACAGCGACAGGCCTACGCTGCTGGACTTGTCCACAGTCGCACAATCGATCACACAGTTAGCCGCCTGACTGGCGGCAATCAGCCGCCCGCCCTCCTCGCGCAAGAGCGGACCACTGCGATAATCGAGCACGCCAGAGAGCTGCAACAGCCCCGACGACTGTTCGACGATAGCGGCCTTACTCACGACTCACCCGTGGACTGACGGGCCTTGGCCACGGTATCGGCCCAGCTGTCGATGACCGCGTCCAGGTCATTGCCGTTGTTCTGCATGGACTGGGCGAACTGATCGCGGAACAACTTGCCGACGTTGATGCCGTTGATGATCAGGTTGCGCATCTTCCAGCCGTCATCCTGCTTGACCATGGTGTAGGACAGCGGGTAGAGGGTGCCATTGCCGTCCTTGATTTCCATGCTCACCGAAGCACGCTGCGGATTCTGCTTGCCGCTGGGGGGCAGCACGCGAATGTCCTGATTGTTGTATTCGAGCAGGGCGTTGCCATAGAACTGCATCAGGCTGCGCTTGAAGTTCTCCTGAAACCGCTGCATCTGCTCGGGCGTGGCCTGGCGCGAGTAGCGCACGGTCATGACCCCGCGGGAAATACCCTCGACATCCACCACCGGGCCGAGAATCTCGTTCAGCGCGTCGTAAAAAGCCGACGGATCGTTACGGTATTGTTCTTTATTGACCTTCAGGTCTTCCAGCAGCGTGGTGGTGGTCTGCTGCACCACCTGATAGGCACTCGGCGCAGCGACAGCCAGCAGCGGCAAGGCCGCCAGCAGCGCGAACAGACTGTTACGCAGGGTCTTGAGCATAGTGGGAGTTCTCATCAATTGGCTTCGTCTCTATTGACCGAGTTGAGCAGGAATTTGCCGATCAGGTCTTCCAGCACCAACGAGGACTGGGTGTCGTAGATGATAGAGCCATCGACGAGCACCTCTTCGTCGCCGCCAACGCTGATACCGACGTACTTCTCGCCGAGCAAACCGGCGGTCAGGATCGAGGCAGTCGAATCGGTGGGCAGGTTGTCCACGCTGTCATCCAGCGAGAGGGTGACGCGACCGGTATAGCTGTCGCGATCCAGATCGATCGCGGTCACTTTACCGATGGTCACCCCGGCCATGGTCACCTTGGCCCTCACGGTTAGACCGGCAATATTCTCGAAGTGCGCATAGACCTTGTACGTATCGTTGGCACTGCCTACGGTCAGACCACTGACACGCAACGCCAGCAGCAGCAAGGCCAATAACCCGGCCAGCAGGAACAGGCCGACACCAATTTCCAGTGTGCGGTTTTGCATCAGAAATCTCCAAACATCAAAGCGGTCAGAATAAAGTCCAGCCCCAACACGGCGAGCGAGGCGTAAACCACTGTTTTAGTGGTGGCGCGACTGATGCCTTCCGAGGTCGGCTCACAGTCATAGCCCTGAAAAACGGCAATCCAGGTCACGACAAAGCCGAACACGATGCTTTTGATCACCCCGTTGAGCACGTCTTCATAAAACGAAACGCTGTTCTGCATGTTGGCCCAGAACGACCCCTCGTAAACGCCGAGCCAGTCGACGGCGACCATCGCCCCGCCCCAGATACCGACCACGCTGAAAATCATCGCGAGCAACGGCATCGAAATGAAGCCGGCCCACAGGCGCGGCGCGACTATGTACTTGAGCGGATCGACACCGATCATTTCCAGACTGGACAGTTGCTCGGTGGATTTCATGTTGCCGATTTCCGCGGTCAACGCGGACCCCGCGCGCCCGGCGAACAACAAGGCGGTGACCACGGGGCCGAGCTCGCGCAACAAGGTCAGGGCGACCATCTGCCCGACTGCCTGCTCCGAACCGTAGTCAGACAGGATATTGAAACCCTGCAACGACAGCACCATGCCGATAAAAACCCCCGAGACCACGATGATCGCCAGGGACATGACGCCTACCGAGTACAGCTGTTTGATCAGCAGCTGCAGCGGGCTGCCGGCCCCGTTGCGGCCGAACAGCGCACGCAGGAGAAAGACCGTCGCCCGTCCCAGCGTGGCCACCGCATCGATGCCCGCGCGGCCGAGCAGGCGGATCCGTTCGAGCGTAGATGTCTTGCGCATCAGCGCCCCCCCAATAAATCGTCGCGAAAGTCTGCCGCTGGATAGTGGAACGGCACCGGCCCGTCGGGAATGCCTTGCATGAACTGGCGCACCCGCGGGTTGTCCGAATTCATCAATTCATCCGGCGTGCCTTGACCGAGCACCTGGGTGTCCCCCACCAGGTAGATGTAGTCGGCGATGCTGGCGGTTTCCGCCAGGTCGTGGGACACCACGATACTGGTAATGCCCAGGGCATCGCTGAGCAAACGAATCAAGCGCACCAGCACCCCCATGGCAATCGGGTCCTGGCCCACGAAAGGCTCGTCGTACATGAGTATCTGCGGATCCAGAGCAATCGCCCGCGCCAGCGCCACGCGGCGCTTCATGCCACCGGACAGCTCATCCGGCATCAGCTCGAGCGCACCCCGCAAGCCCACCGCCTGTAGTTTCATCAGGACGATGTCACGAATCATTTCGTCAGGCAGCTGGGTGTGCACACGCAGCGGGAAGGCGACGTTCTCGAACACATCGAGATCGGTGAACAGCGCCCCGCTCTGGAACAGCACGCCCATCTGCTTGCGCTGATCGAACAGCTCGCTGCGCGAGAGGCTCGGCAAGTTCTGCCCATTGACCCACACCTCACCCTTGCTCGGCCTGAGTTGCGCGCCGATCAGGCGCAACAGCGTGGTCTTGCCGCAGCCGGAAGGCCCCATGATGCCGGTGACCTTGCCGCGCGGGATGCGAATGTCTATATCGTTGAAAATGTCCCGGTCGCCGCGCTGAAAACTGAGGTTTTTCAGCTCGACCGCGTACTGTTGCTCGGCACTCATCTCGACTCCTTGGATGCAGCCTCCCTGTCAGACGCCAGCCAGCGTTGCGAAGACACCGCCGCTGCCCGACCGGCCGAAAATGGCGGTGCACTATAACATTGCCGAATTACCCTGCCCAAGGCCGAACATTTACTTACAGAACGCCGCCCACATGGCCGAACAACTGACCACCCCAAACGCTCAAGCCCTGTCTGCGCACGATTCAAAGGTGAGCGGGCGAATCTTTCCCGCTATAATCGCCGCCTTTTACTCGACATGCCGATTTAAAGACGCCATGAGCCAGTCCAACGAGCTGATCAACTCCGCACAACGCACCATCCGCCTGGAACTCGAGGCGATTGAAGAACTGCTGCAGCGCATCGACGGCGACTTCGTTCGCGCCTGCGAACTCATCCTGGCCAGCACGGGCCGCGTGGTGGTGGTCGGCATGGGCAAATCCGGGCATATCGGCAACAAGATTGCCGCCACCCTGGCCAGCACCGGCACCACCGCCTTCTTCGTCCACCCGGCCGAAGCCAGCCATGGCGACATGGGCATGATCACCCGCGACGACGTGGTGCTGGCCCTGTCCAACTCGGGTTCGACGGCGGAAATCGTCACCCTGCTGCCGCTGATCAAGCGCCTCGGCATCACCCTGATCAGCATGACCGGCAACCCGGACTCAGTGCTGGCCAAGGCCGCCGAAGTCAACCTGGACGCCCGCGTCTCCCAGGAAGCCTGCCCACTCAACCTGGCGCCGACCTCGTCCACCACGGTCTCCCTGGTGCTCGGCGACGCCCTGGCCATCGCCCTGCTGGAAGCCCGCGGCTTTACCGCCGAAGACTTTGCCTTCTCCCACCCCGGCGGCGCCCTGGGTCGACGCCTGCTGCTGAAAGTGGAGAACGTCATGCATGCCGGTGCCAGACTGCCCAGCGTGCAGCGCGGCACCTCGCTGCGCGACGCCCTGCTGGAGATGACCCAGAAAGGCCTGGGCATGACCGTGGTCACCGAGGCGGATGGACGCCTGGCGGGAGTCTTTACCGATGGCGACCTGCGCCGCACCCTGGATCGCGGTATCGATGTGCGTCAGGCGAAGATCGATGACGTGATGACCGTGCACGGCAAGACCGCACGCGCAGAGATGCTCGCCGCCGAAGCCCTGAAGATCATGGAAGACCACAAGATCAGCGGCCTGGTGGTGGTCGACAGCGACGACCACCCTATAGGCGCCCTGAACATGCACGATTTGCTGCGCGCCGGAGTAATGTGATGACCCGCGACCCGATGAGCCCCGACCTGCAACAACGCGCCCAGGCAATCAAACTGGCGATTTTCGATGTCGACGGCGTGCTCACCGACGGCAAGCTGTATTTCCTGGTCGACGGCAGCGAGTTCAAGACCTTCAACACCCTCGACGGCCACGGCATCAAGATGCTGATCGCCTCGGGCGTACGCACCGCCATCATCAGCGGACGTACGACTCCGGTGGTCGAACGCCGGGCGAAAAACCTCGGCATCCAGCACCTGTACCAGGGCCGCGAAGACAAACTGGTGGTCCTCGACGAGCTGCTTGGCGAACTCGGGCTAAGCTATGAGCACGTCGCCTACCTGGGTGACGACCTGCCGGACCTGCCAGTGATCCGTCGGGTCGGCCTGGGCATGGCGGTCGCCAGCGCAGATCCCTTTGTGCGCCAGCATGCCCATGGCGTGACCCAGGCCCGCGGCGGCGAAGGTGCAGCCCGTGAATTCTGCGAGCTGATCATGCGCGCCCAAGGCAGCCTCGACGCCGCCCAAACCGCCTACCTATAGAGCCCCCCTATGTTGCGCAAGCTGCTGCCCCCCATTCTTTACGCTGCCACCGCCGCCCTGCTGGCCGCCGTCGGCTACTGGAACATCAACCCCGACAGCTTCTCCGAGCGACCGGCGCCAACCGGCGACGACAACGCCATCGACTTCTACGTCATCGATGCCACTACCGTGCAATACCAGGCCGACGGCAAGCTGCATTACGAGATGACCAGCGACAAGCTGGAGCACGTCAAGAGCAGCGACATCACCCTGCTGACCAGCCCCTTCCTGCACCTGTATCGCGGCACCGAACTGCCCTGGAAGGTGAGCAGCACGCGTGCCGAAGTGGCGCCGCAAGGCACGGAAGTGGAATTGATCGACAGCGTGCGCGTCGAACGCACCGATGCCAAGGGCCGCCCAACCATCCTGACCACCAGCCGTCTGACCGTATTCCCGGATAAGGAATATGCGCAGACCGAGCAAGCCGTTAGAATCGTCGCGGCCAATGGAGTGACCACGGCACAAGGAATGAAAGCGTACTTGAATGACGGCAGGATGCTCCTGCTGTCCAACGTAAGAGGCCAGCATGAGGTTCGTTAAAACCTTCCCCTTTTTGCTCAGCTTGAGCGTCGCGCTCGGCAGCGCTTGTGCCTGGGCGCTGCCCAGCGACCGTGAGCAGCCGATCCGCATTCAGGCCGACAGCGCCGAACTCGACGATCGGCAAGGCGTCGCGGTCTATCGCGGCGACGTGGTGATCACCCAGGGCACCCTGAAAATCACCGGCGACACCGTGACCATCACCCAGAACGCCCAGGGCGACATCGAAGTGTTCACCTCGGTCGGCAAACCCGCCTATTACGAACAGAAGCCATCCGTGGACAAGCAGATCGTCAAGGCCTACGGCCTGACCATCCAGTACTTCGCCGCCAACGAGCGTATCGTGCTGATCGACCAGGCCAAGGTGATCCAGGAAGGTAACACCTTCGAGGGCGAGAAAATCGTCTATGACACCCAGCGCCAGATCGTCAATGCCGGTCGCGCCACCGGCACCGACGTCACCACGCCACGCCCGCGCATCGACATGGTGATCCAGCCGAAGAACCCACCAGCAGAACAGCAGGCACAGTAGCTATGGCCACATTGACAGCCCAGCACCTGGCCAAGAGCTACAAAGGCCGCCAAGTCGTGCGCGACGTCAGCCTGAGCATCGACAGCGGGCAAATCGTCGGCCTGCTCGGCCCCAACGGCGCGGGCAAGACCACCTGCTTCTACATGATCGTCGGCCTGGTGCAGGCCGATCAGGGCCGCATACTGATCGACGATCTCGACGTCAGCCACCTGCCGATGCACGGCCGCGCCCGCGCCGGCGTCGGCTACCTGCCGCAGGAAGCCTCGATTTTCCGCAAGCTCAGTGTGGCCGACAACATCATGGCCATCCTCGAAACGCGCAAGGAGCTGGATCGAGCCAGCCGCCGCAAGGAGCAGGAAAGCCTGCTGCAGGAATTCCATATCAGCCATATCCGCGACAACCTCGGCATGAGCCTGTCCGGCGGCGAACGCCGGCGCGTGGAAATCGCCCGCGCCCTGGCCAGCGCACCAAAATTCATCCTGCTCGACGAACCCTTCGCCGGGGTCGACCCGATCTCGGTCGGCGACATCAAACAGATCATCCACCATCTCAAGGCCAAGGGTATCGGCGTACTGATCACCGACCACAATGTCCGCGAGACCCTGGATATCTGTGAAACAGCCTACATCGTCAGCGACGGCCAACTGATCGCCGAAGGCGATGCCGACGCGATCCTGGCCAACCAACTGGTCAAGGACGTATACCTGGGGCACGAGTTCCGCCTGTAACAGCGGTTTTTCTCAACCGAACAGCAGCCAGAGCTAGGCAAACCACCGCAGATCAGGCATATAATTTGCTTCCTTGTGGCGCTACGGCGCCCTGTAGTGGATTGCGCACAGACGCCGGCAAATAAGGTCTGCAATGAAACCATCGCTAGTCCTGAAGATGGGCCAGCAGCTGACGATGACCCCGCAGCTGCAACAGGCCATTCGCCTACTCCAACTGTCCACCCTGGATCTGCAACAAGAGATCCAGGAGGCCCTGGAGTCAAACCCGATGCTCGAGCGCGAAGAAGACGGCGACGACTTCGACAACTCGAACCCCTTGGCCGACGGCGCCGAAAACCCGACACCCGCCGCCCAGCAGGAAGAGTCCTACGCCGAACCCAACCACCAGGAAACCCCACAGACCGTGGACAACCTGGAAGAGGGCGAATGGAACGAACGCATTCCCAACGAACTGCCAGTCGACACCGCCTGGGAAGACGTCTACCAGACCAGCGCCAGCAGCCTGCCGAGCAACAACGACGATGACGAGTGGGACTTCACCACGCGCACCTCGTCTGGCGAAAGCCTGCAGAGCCACCTGCTCTGGCAGCTCAATCTGGTGCCGATGTCCGACAAGGATCGGCTGATCGGGATCACCCTGATCGACTGCATCAACTACCAGGGCTATCTGGAAGAAAGCCTCGAGGAAGTTCTCGAAGCCTTCGATCCGGAACTGGACATCGAACTCGACGAAGTGGAAGCCGTACTGCACCGCATCCAGCAGTTCGAGCCGGTCGGCATTGCCGCCCGCGACCTGCGCGAATGCCTGCTCCTGCAACTGCGCCAACTGCCGGCCAAGACACCCTGGCTGAGCGAGGCCCAGCGCCTGGCCAACGACTACCTCGACCTGCTCGGCAGCCGTGACTACAGCCAGCTGATGCGCCGCATGAAGCTCAAGGAAGACGAACTGCGCCAGGTCATCGAACTGATCCAGAGTCTCAACCCGCGCCCCGGCTCGCAGATCGAGTCGAGCGAACCGGAATACGTGGTACCCGATGTCATCGTGCGCAAGCACAACGAGCGCTGGCTGGTGGAGCTGAACCAGGAAGCCATGCCGCGCCTGCGGGTCAATGCGCAATATGCCGGCTTCGTCAAACGCGCCGACTCCAGTGCCGACAACACCTTCATGCGCAACCAGCTGCAGGAAGCGCGCTGGTTCATCAAGAGCCTGCAGAGCCGCAACGAAACCCTGATGAAGGTCGCCACCCAGATCGTCGAGCATCAGCGCGGCTTTCTCGACTACGGCGACGAGGCGATGAAGCCGCTGGTGCTGCACGACATCGCCGAGGCGGTGGGCATGCACGAATCGACCATTTCGCGGGTCACTACGCAAAAATTCATGCACACCCCGCGCGGCATCTACGAGCTGAAATACTTCTTCTCCAGCCACGTCAGCACCGCCGAAGGCGGCGAATGCTCGTCGACGGCGATCCGCGCCATCATCAAAAAACTGGTCGCAGCGGAAAATGCAAAAAAGCCGTTGAGTGACAGCAAGATCGCTGGTTTACTGGAGGCACAAGGCATTCAGGTAGCCCGCCGCACAGTTGCAAAATACCGTGAATCGCTTGGTATAGCGCCCTCCAGCGAGCGCAAGCGATTGATGTAAGGTGGTACTCGACGAAAGACCAGCAAACAAGGCATATCACGCACTCGGCCCCGCGCTCTCGATAGCAGCCACGCTGCCAAGACCCGAGCGAGAGTCCGAGGTGCGTCCTGCCAGCGCCTTTCGCGCCAATGTATTCCGGTGGCAGGTCCGACAGCCTGTCTCTCATACGCGGCAACAAGGAGAAACGGTATGCAAGTCAACATCAGTGGACACCAGCTGGATGTGACCGACCCCCTGCGCGACTATATCGATGAAAAACTCGGTCGACTGGAGCGCCATTTCGACAAGATCACCAACGTGCAAGTCACCATGGAGGTCGAGAAACTCAAGCAGAAAATCGAAGCGACCCTGCATATCGCCGGCGGCGAAGTGGTCGCCAATGCCGAACATGACGACATGTACGCAGCCATCGACCTACTGACCGACAAACTCGACCGCCAACTCATCAAGCACAAGGAAAAGCAAATCGACCGCCAGCAGGGCGCTATGGCCCGCTGAGATCGCCTCACTCCTATGATCCGACTCGAAAATATCCTGACCCCCGGCCGTTCCCTGGTGAACGTGCCGGGAGGCAGTAAGAAGCGCGTACTCGAACAGATAGCCAGCCTGGTGGCACGCGAACTGCCCGACCTGAACGGCCAAGACATTTACGAAAGCCTGATCGCCCGGGAAAAACTCGGCTCGACCGGTTTCGGCAACGGCATCGCCATTCCGCACTGTCGCCTGCCGGGCTGCAAAGCGCCGATCAGCGCCCTGTTGCGCCTGGATGCAGCGGTTGACTTCGACGCCATCGACGGCGCTCCTGTCGACCTGCTGTTCGTCCTGCTGGTGCCCGAAGCGGCCACCGACGAACACCTTGAACTCCTGCGCCAGATCGCCAGCATGCTCGACCGCAGCGATGTGCGTGAGCGCTTGCGCCAGGCCCAGAACAGCGATGCGCTGTATCAGGTCGTGGTAGACGTACAAAGCCAGCTCAACCGGGCCTGACCATGCGCCTGATCATCGTCAGCGGTCGCTCGGGCTCCGGCAAAAGCACCGCCCTCGACGTCCTTGAGGACAACGGCTTCTACTGCATCGACAACCTGCCGGCCGGCCTGCTTCCCGAGCTGGCGGAGCGTACCCTGCAGGATACCGAACTGCTCCACCCGCAAGTCGCCGTATCGATCGATGCGCGCAACCTGCCCAGCCAACTCAAGCGCTTCCCGGAAATCCTCGACGAGGTACGGGCGCGGCATATCAAGTGCGACGTGATCTACCTGGATGCCGACGAGGAAACCCTGCTCAAGCGCTTTTCCGAGACTCGCCGGCGCCATCCGCTGACCAACGCGAACCGCTCACTGGCCGAGGCCATCGCCGATGAGAGCCTGCTGCTCGGGCCGATCACCGACCTCGCCGACCTGAAAATCGACACCACCCACCTCAACCTCTACCAGTTGCGCGACAGCCTCAAGTTGCGCCTGCTCAATCAGCCGGAGCCGGGCACGGCCTTTCTGGTCGAGTCGTTCGGTTTCAAGCGCGGCATGCCGGTGGATGCCGACCTGGTGTTCGATGTGCGCTGCCTGCCCAATCCCTACTGGAAGCCGGACCTGCGCGACTTCTCCGGGCTCGACCAGCCGGTGGCCGACTACCTGGCAGCCCAGGCCGATGTCGAAGAAATGTTCCAGGACATCCTCGCCTACCTGAAAAAATGGCTGCCGCGCTTCGCCGCCAGCAACCGCGCCTATGTCACCGTGGCGATCGGCTGCACTGGTGGTCATCACCGTTCGGTATACCTGGCCAATCGCCTGGGCGAGACCCTGAAACCCATTCTGAAGAACGTCCAGGTTCGCCACCGCGACCTTGGCTAAGGAACTGCCGCGATGCCCTCCTGCGAAGTCACCATCATCAACAAGCTGGGCCTGCATGCACGCGCAGCAGCCAAGTTCGTCGGTGTCGCCGGGCGCTACCCCTGCCAGGTGAAGGTTGGCCGCGTCCCGGAGAGCCTGGTAGACGGCAAAAGCATCATGGCCGTAATGATGCTCGCGGCCGGCAAAGGCACGCCAATCCACCTGCACACCGAAGGCGAGCAGGACGATGACGCCCTCAATGCCCTGGTCGAGCTGATCAACAATTACTTCGACGAAGGCGAATAGGCATAGCTTGGGTTAGGATCGGCGTGCCGGCTAAAGCGTTTGGCGCGCCCTAACCCGACATCACCCAGATAGCCGCGATATGGCCTGCCGGGTTACGCGCCGCCTTAGACCGGCAGCAACCTTCGGTCAGCGGCACGCGCCGCTAACCCGGCCTACGCCCGCAGCCACCCCTCAACTGCCCGCCACCGTCATCTTCTCGATCAGCACCGAGCCGGTGCGGATATTACTGCGCAACTCCAGATCGTTACCCACCGCGACTATCTGCCTGAACATGTCGCGCAGGTTGCCGGCGATGGTCACTTCCTGCACCGGGAACTGGATCTCGCCGTTCTCCACCCAAAAGCCACCGGCCCCACGCGAATAGTCGCCGGTGACCATGTTCAGGCCCTGCCCCATCAACTCGGTGACCAGCAGGCCACGGCCCATGCGCTTGAGCAGCGCCTGCTGATCTTCCACGCCATGGCTGACGAACAGGTTGTGCACGCCGCCGGCATTGGCCGTGCTCGGCATCCCCAGCTTGCGCCCCGAGTAGGTGCCCAGCACGTAGGAGACCAGCTCGCCGCCCTCGACAAAGGGCTTGGCATAGGTGGCCAGGCCGTCGCCGTCGAAGGCCGCGCTGCCCAGGGCCCGCGGAATATGCGGACGCTCATCGAGGGTCAGCCAATCGGGAAACAATTGCTGGCCCAGGGCGCCCTCGAGGAATGACGACTTGCGGTACAGATTGCCCCCGGAAATCGCCGCGAGGAAATGCCCGAACAGCCCTGTCGCCAGCTCGGCGCAGAACAGCACCGGCACTTCGCAGGTCGGCACCGGACGCGCACCCAGCCGGCTGACCGCGCGCAGGGCGGCCTTCTGGCCAATGCCCGCGGCATCGGCCAGCAGTTCGCCCTGACGATTGACGTCATACCAGTAATCGCGCTGCATCTGCCCGCCGTCCTCGGCGATCATCACGCAGCTCAGGCTGTGTCGGGTGCTGGCGTAGCCGGCGACAAAACCATGGCTGTTGCCATACACCCGGCAACCCTGATGGGTGTTGAGGGTGGTGCCGTCGGCGTTCTTGATCCGCGAATCGGCGGCAAAGGCTGCCGCCTCACAGCGCAGCGCCTGCTCGATGGCCTGCTCCGGGCTGATGGCCCAGGCGTGATACAGATCCAGTTGCGGCAGCTCGCGCGCCATCAACGCGGCATCGGCCAAGCCTGCCGACTCGTCTTCCGAGGCATGCTTGGCGATAGCCAAAGCCGCCGCCACGGTTTCCCGGATCGCCGCATCGCCACTGGCCGAGGTACTCGCCGAGCCCTTGCGCTGACCGACATACAGGGTGATGCCGAAGCCCTGGTCACGGTTGAACTCGACCGTCTCGACCTCGCCCTGGCGCACCGAGGTGGACAAGCCCTGTTCCACCGATACGGCCACCTCGCAGGCACTGGCACCCTGCCTCTTCGCCTCGGCGATAATCTGTTCGACCTGGCCCTGCAACTGCGGCACGGCCTCGGGGCCGACACTATCTACTGCACTCATAAACACTCCTAAGCGGCAAGCTGCAAGCGGACAAGCCCAAGCTTTTAACCTGAGGCTTGAAGCTTCCGGCTTGAAGCTGCTGTTATCATGACGGTGTTTTCCATTGGACCACCCCCATGCCTGAATATCTTGATGACCTCTCCGGCGAGAAGAGTAAAACCCAGGTCAAACGCGAGCTGCACGCCCTGCAAGACCTGGGTCAACGCCTGACCACCCTGAAGCCCGACCTGCGCAACAAACTGCCGCTGACCGACGAATTGCGCCGTGCCCTCGACGAGGCGCCCAAGCACACGGCCAACTCCGCGAAAAAACGCCATATGCAGTTTATCGGCCGGCTGATGCGCGACCAGGACATCGACGCGATTCTTACCCTGCTCGACCAGCTTGATGCTTCTACTCGCCAGTACAACGAACGCTTTCACGGCCTGGAGCGCTGGCGCGACCGTCTTATCAATGGCAGCGACGACACCCTGGAAGCCTTTGTGGGCGACTACCCCGAAGCAGACCGGCAGCACCTGCGTCAGTTAATCCGCCAGGCCCAGCACGAACTGGCGCAGAACAAAGCGCCAGCGGCCTCGCGCAAAATCTTCAAATACCTCCGCGAACTGGACGAAGCCCAACGCGGATTGCGCTGATCCTGCCGCAAGGGTGGGTTAGGCCTCTGCCTAACCCACGCCCTAGGAGCCCGTTCCGCCGACGGTGATCGCATCGATCTTCAGGGTCGGCTGGCCGACGCCGACCGGAACCGACTGACCGTCCTTGCCGCAGGTGCCGACACCGCTGTCCAGGGCCAGGTCGTTGCCGACCATCGACACCCGGCTCATCGCCTCGGGGCCGTTGCCGATCAGGGTGGCACCCTTGACCGGCGCGGTGATCTTGCCGTTCTCGATCAGGTAGGCCTCGCTGGTGGAGAAGACGAACTTGCCGCTGGTGATGTCGACCTGACCGCCGCCGAGGTTGGCACAGTAGATACCCTTCTTCACCGAGCGGATGATTTCTTCCGGGTCGCTTTCGCCGGCCAGCATGTAGGTGTTGGTCATGCGCGGCATCGGCAGGTGCGCGTAGGATTCGCGGCGGCCGTTGCCGGTACGTGCCGCGCCCATCAGGCGGGCGTTCAACTTGTCCTGCATATAGCCCTTGAGCACGCCGTTCTCGATCAGCGTGGTGCACTGGGTCGGTGTGCCCTCGTCATCCACGCTGAGCGAGCCACGGCGTCCGGCCAGGGTGCCGTCGTCGACAATGGTGCACAGACTCGAGGCGACCTTCTCGCCCATACGCCCGCTGTAGGCGGAACTGCCCTTGCGATTGAAGTCGCCCTCCAGACCATGGCCGACCGCCTCGTGCAGCAGCACCCCGGACCAGCCGGCGCCCATCACCACCGGCAGGGTGCCGGCCGGTGCGGGAATCGCCTCGAGATTGACCAGGGCCTGGCGCAGCGCCTCGCGGGCATAGCCCATGGCGCGGTCTTCGCTCATGAAGTAGCGATAATCGGTACGCCCGCCGCCACCATGACCGCCCCGTTCGCGACGGCCGTCCTGCTCGACGATGACGCTGACATTGAAGCGCACCAGCGGGCGAATATCGACGCTCAGGCCGCCGTCCTGCGCCGCCACCAGGATACGTTCCCAGACCCCGGCGAGGCTGACCGTGACCTGCTTGATCCGCGAATCGAGTGCACGCGTGGCCACGTCGACCTGCTTGAGCAACTCGACCTTCTGCGCCCGGCCGATCACGTCCAGAGGGTTGTCGGCCGCATACAAGGCAGTGACCTGCGGGCTGTTGAAGGCCTGCACCCGCGCGTTCTGCCCGGCGCGGGCAATCGAGCGGGCCGCATGTGCGGCCTGGGTCAGCGCCTCGGCGGTGATGGCGTTGCTGTAGGCAAACCCGGTTTTCTCGCCGGACTGGGCGCGCACGCCGACGCCCTGATCGAGGTTGAAACTGCCCTCCTTGACGATGCCGTCCTCCAGCACCCAGGTCTCGGACACCTGGCTCTGGAAATACAGGTCGGCCGCATCGATACCGGGGCCGGACAACTCGCCCAGCACGCCGGGCAGATGGTCCAGGGTCAAACCGCCCGGGCCTAGTAGATGCTCACTCACCGTCAACAACATCTCGCTCATAACTGCTTTATCCCATTCATGACTGCTGCGGACCTGGCAACCGTGGTTCGGCCGCTGCAAAAAATCGTTTATGCCGGCTGACCGGCATGCGTTGGCGAATCGCCGCCTGTTCGGCGGCATCGCGGCCAGCCTGCAAGACCGCCTCGCCCTGCGCCCGCTCGGCCAACACCCGACCCCAGGGGTCGACGATGGCCGAATGACCGAAGGTCTCGCGCCCGCCTGGATGAGTGCCGCCCTGGCCGGCGGCCAGCAGGTAGCACTGGGTCTCGATAGCACGGGCGCGCACCAGTATCTGCCAATGCGCCGCACCGGTCAGCGCGGTAAAGGCCGCCGGCACGCTGATCAACTCCGCCCCTGCTTCACGCAGGGCGCCATACAACTCAGGAAAACGCAGGTCGTAGCACACAGTCAAACCCAGGCGCCCAACGGGCGTATCCACCACCACGACCCGCTCGCCATGGGCAAAATCATCGGACTCGCAGTAACGGCCCTGGCGGTCGCCGACTTCCACATCGAACAGGTGCAGCTTGTCATAGCGCGCCACCTGTTCGCCATGCTCGTCGAGCACCAGGCAGCAGGCCCGCGCCTTGGCCTCGGGCTGGCCAGCGGGCGGCAAGGGCAGAGTACCTGCCACTATCCATAACCTGAGGTCGCGGGCGGCCTGTTTCAACCAGGGCAGGATCGGGCCGTCACCGCGCGCCTCGCTGCGCCCCAGCGCCGCCAGGTCGCGGCGGCCCATGGCGGCGAAGTTTTCCGGCAATACCGCCAGGCGCGCCCCGCCCGCCGCGGCCTGCTCGAGCAGGCGCCGGGCCTGGAGCAGATTGGCCGGCACATCGGCCTGGCTGACCATTTGAATCACCGCGAAGACCATGCATGCTCCTGCTCGGCGGATGGTTGGGCCTTCAGCTTACAAGCCATGGCCCTCGACTGCATGCCTGGCACAGCGAATGTGCAATGAGAGATCCCCCGTCGTCCAGACGCCGCGCTGTCGCGCAGCAAACTGGGTGCGCGCGGGGCCCGCTGTCGTAGGAGCGGCTTCAGCCGCGAAGCTTTGGCTTTGCCGCGAAGAATTCGCGGCTGAAGCCGCTCCTACAAAAACGTAATAACCAATAAAATCAATTACATACATGTTGTTTGATAGGAGGCCGTGAAAAAACTCTCGCCTACTACGACCGCCTCCAGACACCCGCTGCTGACGTTGCGCGATATTTTCACAACCTCTGGCCTGTCAGCGCGGTTTCTCGAAAGGCTTGATGAAGGTGATCTGCGGATCCTGCCAGCGCCCCTTGACGCTGTATTGCACACTGGCAAAACGTGCCACGCGATCGCCCAGCAGTTTGTCCACCACGAACAGCGCCCCGCCAATCGCCGGCGCGCCGACGATCAACGCCGCCAGCGGCAGGTTGTTGCTCACCGGCAGGGTCACCAGCAGAGTGGCATCGACCAGGTCATCGGCCATGTTCAGGGTGCCATCGAGCTCCAGATTGCTCGACGGCCCGGTCAGGGTGATGGGCTCGCGGGTGACGTACACCCCGTCGCTGGCGACCAGCAATCCCTTGACCCGGTCGTAGCTCAACCCCCGACCGAGCAGATCGGAAAAATCCAGGCGCAGACGGCGGCCGATCGAGTTGAAGTTGAGCAGACCAAACACCCGCAGTGCCGAGGCCGGACCCTGCACCTCGGTGAACTGCCCATTGCGCAAGGTCGCATCCAGGCTGCCGGAAAAACGCTTGAGACTGACCCAGGCCGGTGAACCTGGCCAGCGGCCATCGACATCCAGATGGAAGCTTTCGCTGCTGGCCGTCGGCGCAAAGTTCCAGGCCAGCAGCACATCGCTCAGGTCCTTGCCCTGCATGCGTCCCTTGTACCAGCTGCTGCTGGCCTCTGCCGTGCCCTGCCAACCGGCGCTACCGGTCAGCTGCAGGCCTTTCAGTTCCAGGTTCAGGTCGTTGAACTGCACCCCGCTGGCGTTCGGCCGCGCCTTCAGCGACCACGCCCCCAGCGCCTCGCTACCTTGCAGCACCCGGGCGATGCGCAAATCGAGTGGCGGAACCTGCCGGGGATCGACGCCAAGCAGCGGATCCGGCTTGTCCTCGACCACGC
>NZ_JBFIIG010000038.1:0-28255 GCF_041601375.1 Pseudomonas sp.
CCGCATTGGATGTACGTCTTGTGGATGCGCCGCTAACCCACCCTACGTTTGCCGTTTTTTAAGGCAACAGAATGGTCGAGCCGGTGGTCTGCCGGGCGCTCAGGGCGGCTTGCGCGGCGGCGGCGTCCTTGAGTGCATAGCGGTTGCTGATATCGACCTTGAGCCGACCGCTTTCGATCATGCCGAACAGCTCGTCGGCCATCATCTGCAGACGCTCGGGGGTATCGGCGTAGCCGGCCAGGGTCGGGCGGGTGACGAACAGCGATCCCTTCTGCGCGAGGATGCCTAGGTTGACCCCGGTCACCGCGCCCGAGGCGTTGCCGAAGCTGACCAGCAGGCCGCGCGGGGCGACGCAGTCCAGCGAGATTTCCCAGGTGTCCTTGCCGACGCCGTCATACACCACCGGGCACTTGTGCCCATCGGTCAGCTCCAGCACGCGCTGGACCACGTCCTCGTGGCTGTAGTCGATGGTCGCCCAGGCGCCCTGCTCGATTGCCCGTGCGGCTTTCTCGGCCGAGCTGACGGTGCCGATCAGCCTGACCCCAAGGGCCTTGGCCCACTGGCAGGCGAAGGAGCCGACGCCACCGGCGGCAGCATGGAACAGGATGGTTTCGCCGCCCTTGAGGGCGAACACCTGGCGCAGCAGGTACTGCACGGTGAGGCCCTTGAGCATCACCGCCGCGGCCTGCTCGAAGCTGATTGCCTCCGGCAGCTTGACCAGCTTGCTCGCCGGCAGCACATGCAGCTCGCTGTAGGCGCCCAGCGGCCCGGTGGCGTAGGCCACGCGGTCGCCGACCTGGAACTGGCTGACCTGCGAACCGACCGCCTCGACGATGCCGGCGCCCTCGTTGCCCAGGCTCGACGGCAGCGCCGGTGGCGGGTACAGGCCGCTGCGGAAATAGGTGTCGATGAAGTTCAGGCCGACCGCCTGATTGTGCACGCGGACCTCGTGGGGGCCGGGTACGGCTGGCTGGTAGTCGCGGTACTCGAGGACCTCGGGGCCGCCGTGGCTGCTGAATTGAATACGCTTGGCCATACAAGGCTCCTTGCTGCAGGGGGTTCGGGGGCGTTGGGGTATCTATCCAATCCTGTCGCTCGAGCGGCGTCAACTGCGAGGGCGCATGGGCAAATGTTATGCTTGGCGTCGATTTCGCTGGCTGGGCACCTCCCCGGCTGGCCTGACTGCTTCCAAGGTGCCGCCGTGAGTGACCGTACTGAGGCCGTGAAGGCCTATCTGCTCGACCTGCAAGACCGTATCTGCTCCGCCCTGCAAGCCGAGGACGGTGGCGCCGAGTTCTTCGAGGACAGCTGGCAGCGCCCGGCCGGCGGCGGTGGCCGCACGCGGGTGATCGAGAATGGCGCGCTGATCGAAAAAGGCGGGGTCAACTTCTCCCACGTATTCGGCGACGGCCTGCCGCCTTCGGCCAGCGCTCATCGGCCGGAGCTGGCCGGGCGCGGCTTCGAGGCGCTCGGCGTGTCCCTGGTGATCCACCCGGAAAACCCCTACGTACCCACCTCCCACGCCAACGTGCGCTTCTTCAGCGCCGAGAAGCCGGGCGAGGAGCCGGTCTGGTGGTTCGGTGGCGGCTTCGACCTGACCCCCTATTACGCCAACGAGGAAGACTGCGTGCACTGGCACCGGGTCGCCTACGAGGCCTGCGCGCCCTTCGGTGCCGAGGTCTACCCGCGTTTCAAGGAATGGTGCGATCGTTACTTCCAGATCAAGCACCGCGGTGAGCCACGCGGCATCGGCGGCCTGTTCTTCGATGATCTGAACCAGTGGGACTTCGACACCAGCTTCGCCTTCATGCGCGCGATCGGCGATGCCTACCTCGCGGCCTACCTGCCCATCGTGCAACGGCGCAAGCTGACCCCCTACGGCGAACGCGAGCGCGAGTTCCAGGCCTTCCGCCGCGGTCGTTACGTCGAGTTCAACCTGGTCTACGACCGCGGCACCCTGTTCGGCCTGCAGTCCGGCGGGCGCACCGAGTCGATCCTCATGTCGCTGCCGCCGCAGGTGCGCTGGGGCTACGACTGGAAGCCCGAGCCGGGCAGCGAGGAGGCGCGCCTGACCGAATACTTTCTGACCGACCGCGACTGGCTGGCTGAGCCACAATAGACGGTAGGGTGGGCTTCAGCCCACCTCTCTGGAAAGGGCGGTGGGCTGAAGCCCACCCTACGCATCCCACGAGGTGTTTCATGGACCGCTACGCTGTATTCGGCAACCCCATCGCGCACAGCAAGTCGCCGATGATTCACCGGCTGTTCGCCGCGCAGACCGGCGAGCAGCTGAACTATGAGGCGCTGCTCGCGCCGCTGGACGACTTCGCCGGTTTTGCCCGGCACTTCTTCGTCGCGGGCAAGGGTGCCAACGTCACGGTGCCGTTCAAGGAGCAGGCCTTTCAGCTGGCCGACAGCCTGACCGCCCGCGCCCGACGCGCCGGCGCGGTGAACACCCTGAAGAAGCTGGATGACGGCAGCCTGCTCGGCGACAACACCGACGGCGCCGGGCTGGTGCGTGACCTGACGGTCAACGCCAGTTTCGGCCTGCGCGGCAAACGCATCCTCCTGCTGGGCGCTGGCGGGGCCGTGCGCGGGGTGCTCGAGCCCTTGCTGGCGCAGCAGCCGGCGGCCCTGGTGATCGCCAACCGCACGCTGGCCAAGGCCGAGCAGCTGGCCCGCGAGTTCGCCGACCTAGGGCCGGTGGTGGCCTGCGGTTTCGACCGGATCGATGCGCCGGTCGACCTGATCGTCAACGGCACTTCGGCCAGCCTGAGCGGCGAGCTGCCGCCGCTGGCGGCGAGCCTGATCAGACCCCATCACACGCTGTGCTACGACATGATGTACGCCAGGCAGCCAACCGCCTTCAACCGCTGGGCCGCCGAGCAGGGCGCGGCGCACACCCTGGATGGCCTGGGCATGCTGGTCGAGCAGGCCGCCGAGGCGTTCTTCCTCTGGCGCGGGATGCGCCCGGACAGCGAGCCGGTACTGGCCGAGTTGCGCCGCTCGCTCGCGGCCTGAAACGGGCTGAATGCCCCGGTTGATTGCCTAGCGCAAGCTCGGCAGCTGACTGCAACCCGTAGGGTGCGCTGCGCGCACCAACGACTCGTCGATCATGGCACATGACATAACCGTACAAGCGCAGCGCACCCGGAACCCTAATCCTCGAACTGCACCGGGCACAGCTCGGCGCCTTCGAGTTTGAGGATTTCCTCGATCACCTGGGGCCGGGCGCGGCGCAGGATCAGACGGCGGTCTTGCGCGAGCAACCGCCGCGCTTCCTGATGGAGCATCTCCACCCCGGCGTAATCGATGAAGTTGACGTGGTGCGCGTCGATGATCACCCGCTCGCCCTTGCTGCGCTGGATGAGCTGTTGCAGGTAGTGGCAGGCGCCGAAAAAGATCGAGCCTTCGACGCGCAACAGTTCCTCCTCGCCTTCCTGCCAGAATTTCACCCGCGGCTGCGAGGTGCGCTTGAGGTAGAAGAACAGCGAAGCCAGCACCCCGGCATAGATCGCCGTCTGCAGCTCCAGCAGCAGGGTGGCGAGCAGGGTCAGCAGCATCACCAGGAACTCCGAGCGGCTGACTCGGAACAGCGCGCGCAGCCCGGCAACATCCACCAGGCCCGAGCAGATCAGGAGAATGCTCGCGGCCATGCTCGGCAGCGGAATGTGCGCGATCAGCCTGGCGCCGACCAGGGCGAACAGCGCCACCAGCAGTGCGGAAAACACCCCGGCCAGGGGCGAACGAGCGCCGGCCTGCAGGTTCAGCGCCGAGCGGGTGAAGGAACCGGCCGACAGCGAGGCGGAGAACCAGGGGCCGATCAGGTTGGACAGGCCCTGGGCGCGCACTTCCTGGTTGGCGTCGAGAAACTGCTGGGATCTGCTGGCAAGGGCGCGGGCGATCGACAGGCTGGTGACCAGGCCGAGCATGCCGCAGGCCACCGCTGCCGGCAGCAACTGCAGCACGCTCGCCAGCTCGAAGCGCAGCGGGCTGAACGGCGGCAGGCGACCCTCGAAGGCGCTGACCAGGGCGATGTCGCCGAGCTGGGCCGGCCACGCCAGCACCGCCAGGCTGCCGGCGACGATGCCGATCAGCAGGGCCGGCAAGCGCGGCCACAGGCGCCTGACCAGCAGGCTGACGCCGAGGGTGAAGGCGGCCAGGGCCAGGGCGCGCCAGTCGGTTTCCACCAGGTGCTGGCCGATATTGAGAATGGTTGCCAGCGCCGTGGCCTGGCTCGGCACGGCGATGCCGAGCAGGTTGGGCAACTGGCCGAGGGCGATGACCACGGCGGCGCCCAGGGTGAAGCCGAGCACCACCGAGTGCGAGACGAAATTCACCAGGGCGCCGAAGCGCAGCAGGCCGAGCAGCCACTGGAACAGCCCGGCGAGAAAGCTCAGCAACAGGATCAGGGCGATGAAATCGTCGCTGCCCGGCGTCGCCAGTGGGCTGACGCTGGTGAACAGGACGATGGAGATGGCCGCGGTCGGCCCGCAGATCAGGTGCCAGGACGACCCCCACAGGCAGGCGATGATCACCGGCACTATGGCCGCATACAGGCCGTACTCGGCCGGTAGCCCGGCGATCAGGGCGTAGGCGATGGATTGTGGCAGGGCCAGGATGGCGCCACTGAGGCCAACCAGCAGATCGCTGCCGAGGCTGCGCTTGCTGGTGTTGGGCAGCCAGCGCAGGAACGGCAGCAGGGTCTGGCGGTTGGGTAGCGGCATTCAGTGTCGCTCTTGGTGGGACCTAGGGTGAGGTGGGCAGCGCCCCACCCTACCAATCGAGCCGGTTGATTCAAAGTTTGGCTTTGACTGCCGCCAGACCATTGCCGCCGTCGCGGCTGCTGACGCCGTCCAGCCAGCCATCGAGCACCGCCGGATTGGTCTGCAGCCAGGCCTTGATCGCTTCGGCATTGCTCGCCTCTTTGCTCAGCACCTTGTCCATGATGGCGTTTTCCATCTCCTGGGTGAAGCTCAGGTTGCTCAGCAGCTTGGCGACATTCGGGCACTCGCTGGCGTAGTCCTTGCGGGCCAGGGTGTTGACGCTGCCGCTTTCGCCGAAGTACTTCTCGCCGCCCTTGAGGTACTTGATGTCGTAGTTGACGTTCATCGGGTGCGGGGTCCAGCCGAGGAACACCACGAACTGGTCGCGTTTCACCGCGCGGCCGACCTGCACCAGCATCGCCTGCTCACTGGATTCCACCAGTTTCCAGTCGCCCAGGCCGAACTCGTCGGCTTCGATCATCTGGCGGATCGATTCGTTGGCCGGCGACCCGGAAGCGATGCCGTAGAGCTTGTTATCGAACTTGTCGGCGTGCTTGTCCAGGTCGGCGAAGGTCTTCACCCCGGCCTCATAGGCGTAGGTCGGCACGGCCAGGGTGTATTCGGTGCCGCTCAGGTTCTGGGCCAGCTTGGCCACCTCACCGCTGGCGACGAACTTATCGTAGTTGCTCTGCTGAGCCGGCATCCAGTTGCCGAGGAAGGCATCGACCTGGCCCTTCTGCAGGCCGGCGAAGATGATCGGCACGGCCAGGGTCTGGGTCTGCGCCTTGTAGCCCAGGCCATCGAGCAGGAAGCTGGCGATGCCGTTGGTCACGGCGATATCGCTCCAGCCCGGATCGCCCAGTTTCACCGTGCTGCAACTGGCGTCTTCGGCATGGGCGTGGAAGCTGCTGGCGGCCAGTAACAGCCCGCCGAGAAACACTGTGGCTGATTTGTTCATGGGTTGTTTCCCTCTTGTTTTAATAGTTGTAGTTGCACGCGTGTTGTCTGTCGCTACCGGTCCCTGACGTCACACCTGTGGGTAACGGGCGCGGCGCTCCAGGTCATCGAGGTCGATGTGGTTGCGCATGTACTGCTCGCTGGCGTCGACCAGCGGTTGGTGATCCCAGCTTTTCAGCCGGCCGCGGGTCAGGGCTTCGGCGACCAGGCGGCGGCGGCGCTGGCTGGCCAGGGTCGCCTGATGGATGGCGGGCATATCCCAGCGCGTGCGCGCCTCGTCGATGAACTCGGCCAGCAGCGTCTGGTGCTCGGCGGAGTCGGCGAGGTTCTCGCGCTCCTGCCGGTCGTGGCGCAGGTTGAACAGTAGCAGCGGATCCTGCTCGGAGTAGATGAACTTCCAGTCGCCGCGGCGGATCATCATCAGCGGGGCGTTGCTGCCTTCGGCCATGTATTCGCCGAGCACCTGATCGTGCCCGCCCTCGCCCTTGAGGTGGCTCAGCAACGAATGGCCATCCAGGGCCAGGTCGGCCTCGACCTCGCCGCCGGCCAGTTCCACCAGGGTCGGCAGCAGGTCCATGGTCGACACGCTCTGGCCGATGCGTTGCGCGGCGAAACGCTTGGGCGCATGCACCAGCAACGGCACTCGCGCGGACATTTCAAACCAGTGCATCTTGTACCAGAGTCCGCGCTCGCCGAGCATGTCGCCGTGGTCGCCGGAGAATACGATGATGGTGTCCTCGTCCAGGCCGCAGTCTTTGAGGGTCTTCAGGAGCTTGCCGATGTTCGCATCGATGTAGCTACAAGCGCCGAAGTAGGCGCGGCGCGCGTCCTTGATCTTGTCCTCGGGCAGGGTCTTGCCCCAGAGGTCGATGACCTTGAGGATGCGTTGCGAATGCGGGTCCTGCTCGGCCTGCTCGATGAACTGGCTGGGCAGCGGGATCTCGACGTCTTCGTACAGATTCCAGAATTCTTCGGGAATGGTGTAGGGATCGTGCGGGTGGGTCATCGACACGGTCAGGCAGAACGGCTGATCCGGCGTCATGCGTACGTGGTCGTACAGGTACTGCTGGGCCTTGAACACCACTTCCTCGTCGAAATCCAGCTGGTTGCTGCGCACGCAGGGACCGGCCTGCAACACCGAGGCCATGTTGTGGTACCAGCTCAGGCGTTCCTCGGGGGCATCCCAGTTCACCGCCCAGCCGTAGTCGGCCGGGTAGATATCGCTGGTCAGGCGCTCCTCGTAGCCGTGCAACTGGTCCGGCCCGCAGAAGTGCATCTTGCCGGACAGCGCGGTACGGTAACCAAGACGGCGCAGGTAGTGGGCATAGGTCGGCACGTCGGCAGGCAGATCGGCGGCGTTGTCGTAGGCGCCGATCTTGCTCGGCAACTGGCCGCTGACCAGGACGAAGCGCGACGGCGCGCACAGCGGGCTGTTGCAGTAGGCCGAGTCGAACACCACGGCTTCCTCGGCCAGGCGGGCGAGGTTGGGCATCTTGATCGGCGAGGTTGCCTGGTAGACCGGCAGAATAGGTGCGGCCATCTGATCGGCCATGATGAAGAGGATATTTGGACGTTTCATAGCTCGCCGGTTTTCCATATTGAAGATTTATGCGACATTGCTGGTCCGATAATCAGGCCTAGACAATTCTGGGTAAACCCGCGGTGAATACATGACTTGGATAACAACAGCTTATGTTTAAGAGCACCGCCGGATTGTCTTTGGATGTGCTGCGGGTGTTCGAGTCCGCGGCCCGTCACCTGAGCTTCACCGCCGCTGCCGCCGAACTGGGCAGCAGCCAGCCGGCCATCAGTCAGCAGATCAAGCGCCTCGAACAGCAGTTGGCGACCCGCCTGTTCGACCGCGTCTACCGCGGCATCGTCCTCACCGAGGCCGGCGAGCTGCTGTTGCGCTATGTCCAGGACGGCCTGCAAAGCCTCGACGCCGGCCTGGCCGCGGTCGCTGCCGGGCAGCAGCATGAAGTGCTGCAGGTGGCCACCGACTTCGCCTTGGCCGCCTATTGGCTGATGCCCAGGTTGCAGCGTTTCCATCAGCTTCATCCGGAGGTGGATGTCAGCCTGATCACCAGCGCCCGCGACCTGGCCGCGTTGCCGGCGGAGATCGACGTGGCCATCGCCTTCGGCGATGGCCGTTTCAAGCACGGTGAGGCTCATCTGCTGTTTCACGAGGAGGTGTTCCCGGTGTGCAGTCCGCAGTTGCTCAAGGGGCGGGACTTGCCGCTGGCGCCGACTGCGCTGGCCGAGTTGCCCCTGCTGCACCTGCGCCCGGAGATTCGTTCGCGCTGGTTCGACTGGAACGGCCTGTTCCGCGCGCTGGCTATCGCCGAGACGCCCAGCCCGGGGATGCTGCGCTTCGACAATTACACCCTGCTGATCCAGGCGGCCATCGCCGGCCAGGGCGTGGCCATCGGCTGGCGCCATCTGGTCGATGAACTCCTGGCTCAGGAGCTGCTGTGCCGCGTGTGCGCCGGCGAGGTGCGCTCCGACTTCGGCTATTACGTGGTGCTGCCCGAGCGCAAGCGCCGCCAGCGCCTGACCCAGTACTTCGTCGACTGGCTCAAGCTCGAACTGGCGCGGGAAGGCTCGCCGGCCTGAGCATATTTTTCACAATCGCTGCTAGGTTCCGCCGAACGGCCACAATGCCGCGGCATGGGCGACCTACACTGCAAAAGTGATGGTCGAGTTCCGTATACTGACGCGCTCGGTAGCCGCTGCTCTGGCACTTCCCCACCTAACCCAGTGAAATTTACCCGTGAATATCCGTCATTCGATAGTCGGTCTGTTGCTGATCTGCAGCGGCCTTGGTATTACCTCGAACAGCCTGGCCGCCACTCAGCAGGAACTCGCAGCCGGCAGCGCCCTGCTGGTCGACCTGCAGACCGATCAGGTGCTCTATTCCAGCAATCCGGACATGGTGGTGCCGATCGCCTCGGTGACCAAGCTGATGACTGCCATGGTCGCGCTGGACGCCCAGTTGCCGCTGGATCAGCAACTGCCGATCACCATCCGCGATACCGCGGAGATGAAGGGCGTGTTCTCGCGGGTGCGCATCGGCAGTGAGGTCAGCCGCCGCGACATGCTCCTGCTGGCGCTGATGTCGTCGGAGAACCGTGCGGCGGCCAGCCTGGCGCACCATTACCCGGGTGGCCACGTGGCCTTTGTCGCGGCGATGAATGCCAAGGCCCGGGCGCTGGGCATGAGCCGCAGCCACTTCGTCGAGCCGACCGGCTTGTCGGAGCATAACGTCTCCACCGCCCGCGACCTGGTGCTGCTGCTCAAGGCCAGCGAAGACTACCCGCTGATCAGCGAACTGAGCACCACCCCGGAAAAAACCGTGGCCTTCCGCAAGCCCAACTACACCCTGGGATTTCGCAATACCAACGCCCTGGTGCGCAAGGACAACTGGAGCGTGCAGGCGACCAAGACCGGCTTTACCAATGCGGCCGGTCACTGTCTGGTCATGCGCACGCGGATGGCCGGCAAGCCGGTGGCCTTCGTGGTGCTGGACGCCTTCGGCAAATACACCCACATGGCCGACGCCAACCGCCTCAAGCGCTGGCTGGAAACCGGCAAGGTCACCCCGGTGCCCGCCGCCGCGATCAGCTACCGCAAGCAGAAGATGGCGCAGCGCCAGCTGCAGGCATCGCAGTAATAGCCGGCTCCCAACCTATGTTCGACGGTTACTGGCGGGCGCCGCGCACGCCTGCGGCCAGTTCGCGGCATAGGCTCAGTACGCCATCGATCGCCTGGGCATCGTTCTCGGCGTTGGCGATCTGGTCGATCAGCGCCGAGCCGACCACCACGCCGTCGGCCAGGCGGGCGATGGTCGCCGCGTGCTCCGGGGTGCGGATGCCGAAGCCGATGCTGATTGGCAGGTCGGTATGCCGGCGCAGGCGGGTCACGGCCTGTTCGACATGTTCCAGGGTCGCCGCACCGGCACCGGTGACGCCGGCCACCGAGACGTAGTAGACGAAGCCGGAGCTGCCGTTGAGTACCTTAGGCAGGCGCGCGTCGTCGGTGGTCGGGGTGGTCAGGCGGATGAAGTCCAGGCCCGCCACCTGCGCCGGCTCGCACAGGTCGACGTTATGTTCCGGCGGCAGGTCGACGACGATCAGGCCGTCGACCCCGGCTTCCTTGGCTTCGGCGATAAAGCGTGCGACGCCGTATTTGTGGATCGGATTGAAGTAACCCATCAGCACCAGCGGCGTGTTCTGCTCGCTTTCGCGGAATTCGCGAACCATCTGCAGGGTCTTGGCCAGGTTCTGTCCGCCGTCCAGGGCACGGATATTCGCCAGCTGGATCGCCGGGCCATCGGCCATCGGATCGGTGAAGGGCATGCCCAGTTCGATCACGTCGGCGCCGGCCGCCGGCAGACCCTTGAGGATCGCCAGGGAGGCAGCGTAGTTGGGGTCGCCGGCGGTGACGAAGGTCACCAGGGCGGCGCGGTTCTGTTCTTTCAGCTCGGCAAAGCGCGTCTGCAGGCGGCTCATACGACGTCTTCCTTCTGTTCTTGCATGTGGTGCATCACGGTCTGCATGTCCTTGTCGCCGCGGCCGGACAGGTTGACCACCATCAGGTGCTCCTTGGGCAGCTTGGGCGCGCGCTTGAACACTTCGGCCAGGGCGTGGGCGCTTTCCAGGGCCGGGATGATGCCCTCCAGGCGGCAGCAGGTGTGGAAGGCTTTGAGCGCTTCGTCGTCGGTCACAGAGGTGTATTCGACGCGGCCGATCTCATGCAACCAGGCGTGCTCGGGGCCGATGCCGGGGTAATCCAGGCCGGCGGAAATCGAGTGGGCGTCGATGATCTGACCGTCGTCGTCCTGCAGCAGGAAGGTGCGGTTGCCGTGCAGCACGCCCGGTACGCCGCCGTTGAGGCTGGCCGCGTGCTTGCCGGTTGCGATGCCGTAGCCCGCCGCTTCGACGCCGATGATCTGGATGTCCTGATCGTCGAGGAAGGGGTGGAACAGGCCGATGGCGTTGGAGCCGCCGCCGATGCAGGCCACCAGGCTGTCGGGTAGACGGCCTTCCTGGGCGAGGATCTGTTCGCGGGTTTCCTTGCCGATCACCGCCTGGAAGTCGCGCACCATCGCCGGGTACGGGTGCGGGCCGGCCACGGTGCCGATCATGTAGAAGGTGTTGTCGACGTTGGTCACCCAGTCGCGCAGGGCCTCGTTCATCGCGTCCTTGAGGGTGCCGGTGCCGGCGACCACCGGAATCACGGTGGCGCCCAGCAGCTTCATGCGGAAGACGTTGGCCTGCTGGCGGTCGATGTCGGTGGTGCCCATAAAGATCACGCATTCCATGCCGAAGCGCGCCGCTACTGTGGCGGTGGCCACGCCGTGCATGCCGGCGCCGGTCTCGGCGATGATGCGCTGCTTGCCCATGCGCCGCGCCAGCAGGGCCTGGCCGATGCAGTTGTTGATCTTGTGCGCGCCGGTGTGATTGAGCTCTTCGCGCTTGAAGTAGATCTTCGCTCCGCCACACATTTCGGTCAGACGCTCGGCGAAATACAGCGGGCTCGGCCGGCCGACGAAATCGCGCTGGAAGTAGGCCAGCTCCTTGGCGAACTCGGGATCGAGCTTGGCCTTCTCGTACTCCGCGGCCAGGTCGTGGATCAGCGGCATCAGGGTTTCGGCGACGTACTGGCCGCCGAACGAGCCGAACAGGCCGTTGGCATCGGGGCCGCTGCGGTATGAGGTCATGGCGTTCTCCTGAGAGTGTTGGGCATGTAGGGGCCAGGGGACGCCTAGTCGGGGACGTCTGGTCGGGACGCCTGGTTCCTACAACAATGGTCACAGGATAAGGCTGTGTGGCTCAGGGTAAAAGCGATAAGATTGCCGCGACCTGTCAGGAAAACTCACAGATGAATCAAGCGCTACCCCCACTCAATGCCCTGCGTGCGTTCGAGGCCGCCGCTCGTCTGCAAAGCGTCAGTCAGGCGGCGGAACAGCTGCATGTCACCCATGGCGCGGTCAGCCGGCAGATCCGCGCACTGGAGGAGCACCTCGGCGTGCCCTTGTTCGCCAAGGACGGGCGTGGCCTTAAACTCACGGATGCCGGGCTGCGCCTGCGCGATGTCAGCAGCGAGGCGTTCGAGCGGCTGCGGGCGGTCTGCAGCGAACTGCAGCAGGGTCAGGCCGAGGCGCCCTTCGTCCTGGCCTGCCCGGGCAGCCTGCTGGCGCGCTGGTTCATTCCACGGCTGGATCGGCTCAACCGTGAGCTGCCGGAGTTGCGCCTGCAACTCTCGGCCAGCGAAGGCGAACTGGACCCACGGCGAACCGGGGTCGACGCCACCCTGTGGTTCGCCGAGCCGCCCTGGCCGACGGACATGCAGGTGTTCGAGCTGGCGGTCGAGCGCATCGGCCCGGTCTTGAGCCCGCGTTATGGGCGCTACGGCGAACTGCACGCGGCGCCGGCGGCGGCGCTGCTGGGCGAGCCGCTGCTGCACACCAGTTCGCGCCCGCAAGCCTGGCCGAACTGGGCGGCGCGCAATGGCCTGGATAGCGCCGCGCTCAGGCTGGGCCAGGGCTTCGAGCACCTCTACTACCTGCTGGAGGCCGCTGCCGCCGGCCTGGGCGTGGCCATCGCCCCGCAGCAACTGGTCGCCGACGATCTGGCGGCCGGGCGCCTGGTCGCGCCCTGGGGCTTCGTCGCAACCCCGGCCCGTCTGGCCTTGTGGGTGCCTGCGCGGCGGCTGGACAAGCGCGCGCAATGCCTGGCCGAGTGGCTGCGCGGCGAGTTGGCTGGCTGAGGGCGACGACTCGATCGCCTGACCAGCTAATCGCCGGGCAAAGAGAAGCCGCACACTGCCGACTTATCGACTAGCGTTTAACTACCCCTTGAGGAGAAAGCGCCATGTCTGATCACCACACCTACAAGAAAATCGAAGTCGTCGGCTCGTCGAAAAACAGCAGCGACGAAGCGATCAACAATGCCCTGGCCGAGTGCGCCAAGTCGATCCGCAACCTGGAGTGGTACGAAGTCGTGGAAAGCCGCGGGCACATCGAAAACGGCAAGGTCGGCCACTACCAGGTGACCCTCAAGGTCGGCTTCCGCCTCAGCGATAGCTGAACTGCCGATCAAGGATCCCTGCAAGTGGGTAACCCGGATGTAATCCGGGGAGGCAGACGACGCCATTCCCGGGGTTGCATCCAGACCAGCGCATCGCCGTGGAGCGCAGGCGGCCGTGGCTGGCTGCTCGCGCCTGGACGCCGTAGAGTAAGCCCCAGCATTCCACTCGGGCATGTCGACTCACCTCGATAGGCCCCTAATCGAACAGGCAGGGCCGATGAGCGCGTTAGCACAGACCAGGATTTCCACCCTCGACCTCGCCCCGATCCGCGATGACGGCGGGCCCGAGCAGGCGCTGCGCAACTCCCTGGCGCTGGCCCAGCATGTCGAGCGCCTCGGTTTCACCCGCTTCTGGGTGGCCGAGCACCACAACATCGACGGCATCGCCAGTTCGGCGACTGCGGTGCTGCTGGGTTACCTGGCCGCGGGCACCACGACCATTCGTCTCGGCTCCGGCGGGGTGATGCTGCCCAATCATGCGCCCTTGGTGATCGCCGAGCAGTTCGGCACCCTCGCCACCCTGTATCCGGGGCGCATCGACCTGGGCCTGGGGCGTGCGCCCGGCGCCGATCAATTCACAGCCCACGCCCTGCGCCGCGAACGCAGCGGCAGCGCCGACGACTTCCCCCGCGATGTCGAGGAACTGCAGGGTTACCTGGGCCCGCGAACGCCGAATCAGCGGGTCATCGCCATGCCGGGCAGCGGCACCCAGGTGCCGATCTGGCTGCTCGGTTCCAGCCTGTTCAGCGCCCAGTTGGCCGGCGAGAAGGGCCTGCCCTATGCCTTCGCCTCGCACTTCGCGCCGCGCCTGATGCACGAGGCGATTCGCGTCTACCGCAACCATTTCAAGCCCTCGGCGGTGCTCGATGAGCCCTATGTGATGCTCGGTGTGCCACTGATCGCCGCCGACAGTGACGAGCAGGCGGAATTCCTGGCAACCTCGGCCTACCAGCGCATCCTTGCCCTGATTCGCGGCCAGAGCCTGGTGCAGAAAGCGCCGGTCAAGAGCATGCACGGCTTGTGGCTGCCCCACGAGAAAGAGGCGGTCGCCAGTTTCTTGGGCATGGCGATGATCGGCGGTCCGGAGAAAATTCGCGCGCGTCTCGAGGTGCTGCTGGAGCAGACCGGCGCCGACGAACTGATCTTCACCTGCGACCTCTACGACTTCGCCGATCGCTTGCGCGCCTTCGAGATTCTCGCGCAAGTGCGTGCTGGCTAAATCGACGCGAACTTGTCGCGCCGATAGCTCTCTGAACTTTATAGCCCTTAATGCAATGGAGAATTCAGATGAAAAAGACAGCATCGGCCCACTGGCAAGGCGGCCTCAAAGATGGCAAAGGCACTATCTCCACCCAGAGCGGTGTCTTGTCGGACAGCCCCTATGGCTTCAATACGCGCTTCGAGGATCAGCCGGGCACTAACCCGGAAGAGCTGATCGGCGCGGCCCATGCCGGCTGTTTTTCCATGGCCCTGTCCAAGGAGCTGGGTGACGCCGGAATGAGCGCCGAAAGTATCGAGACCAAGGCCGAGGTTACCCTCGACAAGCTCGACGGCGGATTCGCCATAACCGCCGTGCACCTGAGCCTGCGGGCAAAGATTCCGGGTGCCGACCGAGCGGCCTTTGAGCACGCTGTAGAAACCGCCAAGAACGGTTGCCCGGTGTCCAGGGTGTTGAATGCCGAGATCACCCTGGAAGCCGTGCTCGACGCGTGATCCGATAGTCTCCGTGAAGGTTCCAGCAGGCCGTCTTGTAACCGCCTGCTACCTGCTAGAAAACGCCGCAGCGCAGCACCCTGGCGCGCGCCAGCACGTTGCGCTGGTCGTCGTAGAGCCAGCCCTGGGCCGTGGTTGCCAGCGGCCGGGCTTCCAGGCGGTAGCGCTGGCCGGCGGCGAAGTCGTCGTAGCGTACGCGCAGCTCGCAGGTGCGCTGGATCGGCTCGGACCGCATGTCCATGCCGCCGCCAGGTACCTCGAACTGGAAGCGCGCGATCAGTTCGTGGGCGCCAGGCGTCACCTGGAAATAGCGGCCATCGTTGAGGCGTTTGTCGTCCAGCTTATCGGCCATCAACAGATCGCTGGCAGTGGTGTACAGGTCGACCCAGGCCATGCCGGGGTCGCGCGCTGGCAGCGGCGAGGCGCAGGCGCCGAGAATCAACAGGCTGAGGATCAGGGCTGAATGACGCATGACTTTCTCCGAAAATGGCGCTCCCGGACCAGCCTACGCCGATCCACCAGTGGAGGCAGTAGCTGCAATGCGCTAGTTTGGCGGGCATGACGCAGTGCATTGCTCCCTTTTCTATCGACTCGCTCTGCCGGCGCTGGGTTCCGCTGCTGGCGGCGCTGTTGTTGCTCGGCGGTTGCAGCACCCTGAATTACTACGGCCACCTGGCCCGGGGGCAGGTGCAGTTGCTGCAGGCGAGCCAGCCGGTCGATGCCTTGCTGCGCGATCCGCAGGTGGATGCCGGTCTGAAGCAACGCCTGATCCTGACCCAGCAGGCCCGTGACTTCGCCAGCGCCCGGCTGGGCCTGCCGAATAATCGCAGCTACCGCCGGTATGCCGATATTCAGCGGCCCTTCGTGGTGTGGAACCTGTTCGCCACGGCGGAGTTCTCCGTCAAGCCCAAGTTGCACTGTTTCCCCATCGCCGGCTGCGTGGCCTATCGCGGCTATTTCAGCCTGGGCCGCGCCCGCGGTGCGGCGGCGCTGCTCCAGCTGCAAGGTTTTGACACCTACCTGGGCGGCGTCGGGGCCTATTCCACCCTGGGCTGGTTCGACGACCCGCTGCTCAATACCATGCTGCGCTGGGACGATGAACGCCTGGTGGCGGTGCTCTTCCACGAACTGGCCCACCAGCAGCTGTACGTGGCCGATGACACCGCGTTCAACGAATCCTTTGCCTCCTTCGTCGAGCGCGAAGGCCTGCGCCAGTGGCAGCAGGCGCAGGGCCTCCCGGCCGCCGACCCGCGTGCAGCCACAGAGCGCGAGCAGTTCAGTGCGCTGGTCCTGGCCAGCCGCGCGCGCCTGGAACAGCTGTATGCCCGCGACCTGGCAGCGGACGCCATGCGCGCGGCCAAGCAGGCCGAGTTCGAGCGACTGCGCCAGGAATACCGGGTCCTGCGTGAGCGCGAGTGGGGCGGCCAGGGCCGCTACGATGCCTGGATCGCGGCGCCACTGAACAACGCCAAGCTGCTGCCGTTCGGCCTCTACGACAAGTGGGTGCCGGCCTTCGCCGCCTTGTTCGCCGAAGTCGGCGGCGATTGGCCGCACTTCTACCGACGGGTCGCGGCCCTCGGCGAGTTGCCGGCCGAGACGCGCACCCGGGCGCTGGAAGCCTTGCACAAAACCGACTAGAACTAGCTGTAGCGCGCGCCAGTCGAATACTGACGAGTTTCGCAAAACCCAGGAGATGCACAATGAACAGATGGACAGTGGTCGTGCTGCTCGGTGTGCTTGGCAGCACGGCATGGGCGGCGCCCAAACCCTGCGAGGAACTCAAGCAGGAAATCGAAGTGAAGATCCAGGCCGCCGGCGTGCTCAGCTATACCCTGGAGATCGTCGACAACGACGAGGCACAGGATCAGAGCATGGTGGTCGGCAGCTGCGCCGGCGGCACCAAGAAGATCATCTACCAGAAGAACGGCTCAGAGGTTGAGACGCCGCGGATACCGGCTGAGCCTCAGTGAGCAAGCCGCTAGGGTCGGCCGGTGTTACGGCCCCCTTGTAGCCCGCAGCCGATCCGGGCCCTAGAAGGGTCGGGCGCGCAGGTGAGAACCCGTCAGCTTGATCGATTATCAGCCATGCCCCCCGACCTGCGTGGCCCGGCCCATCTAAGACGCACCTCAGGCTCCGAAGGCCCGGTGCAGCTCGGCCAGGGTCTGGAAGTGATAGGTCGGTGCCTCGGCCTGCAGTTCAGCACGGCTGCCGAAGCCATAACCCACCGCAGCCGCATCCAGGCCGTTGCGCCGTGCACCGATCAGATCGTGCTTGCGGTCGCCGATCATCAGGGTGCTATTTGCCGATAAGCCTTCCCGCTCGAGCAGATAAGCGAGCAACTCGACCTTGTCGGTGCGAGTGCCGTCCAGCTCGCTGCCGTAGATCAGCCTGAAATGCCGGGCGAAATCGAAATGCCGGGCGATCTCCACGGCAAACACCCGCGGCTTGCTGGTGGCGATATACAGGGTGCGGCCCTGTTCGCCCAGCAACTGCAGCAGCTCGTTCACCCCGGCGAACAGCTGGTTTTCATACAGCCCGACCTCGGCGAAACGCTCGCGATAGTGCCCCACGGCCCGCCAGGCCCTGGCCTCGTCGAAGCCATAGGTGTGCATGAAACACTGCAACAGCGGCGGCCCGATGAAGTGCTCCAGCGCCTGCAGATCGGGTTCGTCGATGCCCAGCTGCGCCAGCGCATGCTGCACCGAACGGGTGATGCCCACGCGCGGGTCGGTGAGGGTGCCGTCGAGGTCGAAGAGGATGTTCTGGTAGTGCATGGGCAGCCATATCTGGTTGAGGTCAGTAGGATAACCCTGCCAGATTTTGCAGGTTTATGTGGGGAAGGTAGCAGCGCAGTTAAGGGCCTGCGGGCTAAGTTCGATTGGCAATAGATCAACAGGGCGCGTTTACTGTTAATTGAAACCCTCAGGGCTAAGCCTCATGGACGATATCCGCTCCAGCGATCTCAAGACCATCCTGCATTCCAAGCGCGCCAATATTTACTACCTGCAGCATTGCCGGGTGCTGGTCAATGGCGGGCGGGTCGAGTACGTGACCGATGCCGGCAAGCAGTCGCTGTACTGGAATATCCCCATCGCCAACACCACCACGATACTGCTCGGCACCGGTACCTCGGTAACCCAGGCGGCGATGCGCGAATTGGCCAAGGCCGGCGTGTTGGTTGGGTTTTGCGGCGGTGGAGGCACGCCGCTGTTTTCTGCCAACGAGGTGGATATCGAGGTCGCCTGGTTCTCGCCGCAAAGCGAGTACCGACCCACCGAGTACCTGCAGCACTGGGTACGTTTCTGGTTCGACGACAGCCTGCGCTTGGCGGCCGCCAAGGCCTTCCAATGCGCGCGTCTGCAGCGCATCCGTCATAGCTGGCAGAGCCGCGCCCTGCGCGACGCCGGTTTCAACATCGATGCCGCCGAGCTGGAGCGCGCCCTCGATGCCTCGCTGATCGCCCTCGAAGCGGCAGCGGACAACACCTTTCTGCTGACTGAAGAAGCGCGCCTGAGCAAGCGCCTGTTCGCTATGGCAGCGCGAGCGGTGAGTTACGGCGATTTCACCCGCGCCAAGGGTGGCAGTGGTAGCGATCCGGCCAACCGCTTTCTCGATCACGGCAACTACCTGGCCTATGGCCTCGGCGCCACTGCCACCTGGGTGCTGGGCATTCCTCATGGCCTGGCGGTGCTGCATGGCAAGACCCGACGCGGCGGCCTGGTGTTCGATGTCGCCGACCTGGTCAAGGACGCCACCATCCTGCCGCAAGCCTTTATCTCCGCCGTGCGCGGTGATGAGGAACAGGAGTTCCGCCAGGCCTGCATCGAAAACCTGACCCGTGGCGAAGCGCTGGACTTCATGATCGATACGCTCAAGGCCGTGGCCGAGAGCACCGGCCGATGAACATCCTGCTGATCGCCCAGTGCGACAAGCGCGCGTTGGTGGAAAGCCGGCGGCTCCTCGACCAGTTCGCCGAACGCCGTGGCGAACGCACCTGGCAAACGCCTATCACCCAGGCCGGCCTAGATACCTTGCGCAAGCTGCTGAAGAAAACCGCCCGGCGCAACACCGCCGTGGCCTGTCACTGGATTCGCGGGCGCGACCACAGCGAGCTGCTGTGGATAGTCGGCGACGCCAGCCGCTTCAATGTCCAGGGCGCGGTGCCAACCAACAGCACCCGGCGCGATGTGCTGCGCAAGAGCGATGAAAACGACTGGCACAGCGCCGAGGATATCCGCCTGCTCAGCACCCTGACGGCGTTGCTGCACGATCTGGGCAAGGCCAGCCTGGCATTCCAGAATCGCCTCAGGCCCGGTGCGCCCATGGCGCGCAACCTGTACCGTCATGAGTGGACCTCGCTGCGGCTGTTCCAGGCCTTCGTCGGCACTGACGACGACCCGACCTGGCTGGCGCGTCTGGCCAATCCTGGCGAGGACGATCACGCCAGCTGGCTGGGCCGTCTGCAACGCGACGGCCTCGACCCTGGCTGCGACAAACCCTTCAAAAGCCTGCCGCCGTTGGCAGCGGCGCTGGCCTGGCTGGTGCTGACCCATCACCGTCTGCCGCAAATGCCCGGCGAGGATGGCAGCCTGGGACGCAAGCTCGGTGCCTTCCAGTTCGGCATGCTCAAGAGTGTACCGGGCGACATAGACGCCGCCTGGAACGAGCACTGCAGCACCCAGGACAAAGCGCTGATCGAGCCCTACTGGCAGTTCCCCCACGGCCTGCCGGTCACCACCGAGCGCTGGCGCAATCGCGCCGGCAAACAGGCCGAGCGGCTGCTCGCCCTGCTGCCGCGGCGCGCTCAACGCGACTGGCTAGGCAGCCCCTACCTGATGCACCTGTCGCGCCTGAGCCTGATGCTCGCCGACCACTATTATTCCAGCCTGACCGGCATCGGCCGGGTGCAGGGCGAGCCCGACTACCCGCTGTGGGCCAACACCGAGCGCAAGAGCGGCAAGCCCAACCAGGGCCTCGACGAACACTTGCTCGGCGTCGAGGCCAACGCCGCGCTGATCTGCCACCGCCTGGCGGATTTCGAGCGCAGCCTGCCACGCCTGGCGCGGCACAAGGGCCTGAAGAAACGCAGCCGCGATGAGCGCTTCCGCTGGCAGGACAAAGCCTTCGACCTGGCTGCCGGCATGCGCGAGCAGGCCGCCAGGCACGGTGCCTTTATCGTCAACATGGCCTCCACCGGTTGCGGCAAAACCCTGGGCAACGCCCGCATCATGTACGCCCTGAACGACCCCAAGCGGGGCATGCGCTGCGCCTTCGCCCTGGGCTTGCGCAGCTTGACCCTGCAAACCGGGCGGGCCTTTCGCGACCGCCTGCGCCTGGGCGAAGACGATCTGGCGATCCGGGTTGGCGGTGCGGCCAGCCGCGAGCTGTTCGAGCACCAGCAGCAGGAGGCCGAGCGCAGCGGTTCGGCGTCGAGCCAGGCGCTGTTCGATGAGGACGGCCATGTGCGTTTCGACGGCAACGAGGACGCCCACCCGTTGCTCAATAAAGTGATCCTCGAGCACCCAGGTGCGTGCCCTGCTGGTGGCGCCGCTGCTGGTCTGCACCATCGACCACCTGACCCCAGCCACCGAAAGCCGGCGCGGCGGGCGGCAGATCGCGCCCATGTTGCGTCTGATGAGCGGCGACCTGGTGCTCGACGAACCGGACGATTTCGATATCGCCGACCTGCCCGCGCTGGCGCGCCTGGTGCATTGGGCCGGGCTGCTCGGCAGCCGCGTGTTGCTGTCCTCGGCCACCTTGCCGCCAGCGCTGATCCAGGGCTTGTTCGAGGCCTATCGCGCCGGGCGGGTCGCGTACCAGCGGCACCGGGGCGAGCGCCCCGGCGAGCTGCCGGATATCGCCTGCGCCTGGATCGACGAACAACGGCAAACGCGGTTGGCTTGTAGCGATAGCGCGGCGTTCAGCGCGGCCCATGACGACTTCGCCCAGCGCCGCCACGCCTGGCTGGGCGAGCAGGCGTCGCGTCGTCACTGCCAATTGCTGCCGCTGCGTTTCGCCAGTCAGCGATCGGAGGAGATTCGCCTGGAGTTCGCCGCCCAGGTGCTCGCCGCTGCGCAGAAACTGCATACCGAGCACGCCACGCTCGATCCACACAGCGGCAAGCGGGTCAGCTTCGGCCTGGTGCGCATGGCCAATATCGAACCGCTGTTCGACGTGGCCCTGGCGCTGTTTCGCCTGGGTACCGCCGAAGGCATGCGCATTCACCTGTGTGTGTACCACTCGCAGTTTCCCTTGCTGCTGCGCTCGGCCATCGAAAGCCGGCTGGATGCGACCCTCAAGCGCGAGCAGCCGGATGCGGTGTTCGCGCTGCCCGATATCCGCCAGCGCCTCGAGCGCTTCGCCGAACCGGATCAGCTGTTTATCGTGCTCGGCTCGCCGGTCACCGAAGTCGGCCGCGACCATGACTACGACTGGGCCGTGGTCGAGCCCTCGTCCATGCGCTCGTTGATCCAGCTCGCCGGGCGGGTTCGGCGGCACCGCCCCGAGTCCTGCGCGCAGGTCAATGTGCAGGTATTCGACAGCAACCTGCGTAACGCCGAACACCGCGACCAGCCGGCGTTCTGCAAACCGGGCTTCGAGAACGACCGCCCCTGGCGGCTGAATTCTCACCGCCTGGATACGCTGCTGGAGGTCGAGCAGTACCAGCGCATCGACGCCCGCCCGCGCATCCTCGAACGGCCAGCGGCGCAGATAAATCCCACCGGCAATCTGGTCGATCTGGAACACGCGCGCCTGCAGGACTGGATGCTGCACAAGGCCGAGCCCGACCCGGCAACGCTTTCACCCCGCGAGCGCCTGCGCCAATCCGCGCAGAACCGTGAGTTGAGCGCCCATGACGGCTGGAGCCAGCCGCTGCTGCACCTCACCGCCATTGCCCAGCAACAGCAGCCGTTTCGCCTGGATACCCGGCTACGGGTCGATCTGGTGCTGCTGCCGACGGAAGACGGCGAGGACTTCCAACTGACCCGCATCGACCCCGGCAAGCGCCGTTACGAAGAGCTCTATGTGCCGGTTGAAAGCAGTCTCAACCAGCGCATTGCCGACAGCGAACTGGCCGGCCCGCGCATCAGCCCCTGGGGTGCAACCGACTACCTCACCGCGCTGGATGAACTGGCCCAGGAGCTGGACATGACCCTGGAGGCCTGCGCCAAGCGCTTCGGCACCGTCAGCCTGCCGGACAACGACCGCGGCTGGCGCTTTCATCCCGTGCTGGGGTTTGCCAAACGTAAATAGTCCGCTGCTGTGCCGTAATGTCGTCACTTAGCATTCGACTCAATGCGACCAACCCCTCGCTCTCTGGAGAGCGAAACGCGCAACCACTTAAGTAGCCTGGGTTGAGCGCAGCGATACCCGGGAGAGGATGTCCTGGGTGTCGCTATGCTCAACCTACGTGGCTAGACCCAGGCTACCTGTAGCCGCGAGTCCGTTGGTTGGATGCCGCGCTGTCAGGTAATCACCGGGCATCTAACTGTCGATGCGAAAATCCCCATGCAGCGCCTTCCAGTGAGCGCGCAGGGCAGCCTTGTGCGGTTCGTGCATTGGGCTTTGCGCCAGTGCGGCTGGCCACAGCTCTCGGGCTTTGGCGATGGCGGCCTTGAGGTTGTAGAGAATCGGCGATTCCGGCAGATCCGCATGCGTGGCCCAGCGCCGGAAATGCTCGAGCGATACGCTGTGCCACTGCTTCGTCTGCGCCATATTCAATGCGAAAGCTTCCTCGGCCGGGATATAAGCCTTGGTGAAGACAATGTCGTAGGCCGGCGCAAGCACCGGGTTCACCCCATCGGGGTAGAGAATGCTCCAGTTCTTCAAATGCGCATCGCCGTTGCCCAACAGAATATTGACCAGCAGCCGAATGGCCATCTGCACCGCATCCTGCTGGCCGTTATAAGTGTTCTGGTAGATCAATCGGGCGATCTGTTCGTAGCTGGCCTTCTGGTATTTGTCCGCCGCGTAGGCAAACAGCACCTGGGCGAAATCCTCGGCATGCACGCGGCTGCCCTCGGCCCGGTCGAACCGGCGAATCCCATAGGCGTAGCCTTCGTCGGGCAGCTTGATCTCCGGCAGGCGTTCGAGCTTGTCCAGTTCCACCAGGCGGATCTCCGGGATGTTCACGCCGGCCAGCGCCGCCAGGCGCATGCTGGTGTACTCGTTCAGCGGTACATGGGCATGCACGGTGGAGGGCGTCTTGATGATCCAGTCGCCGGGTGCATTGGCATCGCCCAGCAGGTAGCGACCATCGCGCTTGTGCATGGAAAATTTCATCTGCACGCCGGCCAGGGAAAAATGCGCCACCCGGTCCACGGTATCCACCGCCACCCGGTCGAGCCGCCCGCGGTCTCCAAAGGCCGTGTCCGGAATATCCTCCGCCTTGACCGGCTCGGCGACCAGCGCGCCGGGCAGGTCGGCACCGAGGTGGACGAGCAGGGGGAATTCGTTGTTCTCGTGAATTTTCAGGCGCTGGGCCAGCAGTTGGCGCAAGGCCCCCTCGGGCAGCAGGTTGCTCAGCAGCGGGTGCAATTGCATGTTGGTCGCCACCGGAAAGATCTTCCCCGCACGGGCGGCAAATGTGCCTGGGTTTGCCAGTGACAGGGTCAGTGCGGGGCGCTTGGCGTCTGCGATGAATTCCGGTGCCAGGGACAACACCGTGCGGTTGTGCGCATAACCGGCGATATAGCCGACCAGCCGCCCATGCAGCGTCAACCTGAGCGCCGAGACCTGTTCGCCGGCCATCAGTCATCCCCCAGATCTTGCCAGGGGTCTTCGATGGTTTCTTTCACGCCCTTGGCAGGCATGGTCGGCGAGACGCCCGCAGGGTAGACGAACCGAGACTCGAGCGCGCCAGCAGCGCCGGCCGCCAGCAACTGTTCGACCTGGCCCGCCAGCTCCTTGGGGATCAGCATCAGGGTTGCATCCAGCCCCTCGGCGATCTTGTCCAGAGTGGCGAGGCTGGGGTTGCCTTCCTTCTCGATCTTGCCGTACTGCTGCCGATTCAGGCCCACCCGCAGCGGCATGTCCTTGCCCTTCAGGCCGAGCTGCAAGCGCCGGCGTTTGATCTGTTCCAGCAGGGTGGTACGCATGGGTCACCTCAACATCAGCATCAAAAAGTGAAGCCTGTAAGGCTCTATCGGTTAATAAAGAGCCTTATGTGCTGCAAAAAATATCATTAGAAACTTGTGTGTTTCAGTAATAAATGAAGTCTTTAAGGTTCACAAATAATTTTTGGCAGTATGTGTACTGCATTTACGGAGAAGTGAAGCATAAAAGCTTCTAGGTTTGACCTTGGGCTTTTGGATAAGGCCTCAAGACTGCTGGCAAAACGATGCTACTTTGACTGCCGCCATTCCCAGCGCAAGGACACGCGGTTATGCACGACCCCTCACCCCGTCGACAGAATGAAATCCGCAACCTGATCGAAGGCTTTATCGCCGAACGCCTGGCCACCAAGCTCGAAGGCTTGAGCGACGATGATCCCAAGCGTGCCACCCTGTTGATCCAATACGCACCAGCCGCATGGCTGGAAGATGCCGCACGGCGTGCCGGGCAGATTCAGGCGGTGACCCATACGCTCAAGGCGATCCATCCGGACGCCAAGGGCACCAACCTCTATTGTTTGCCGAGCGCGCTGCCTGCACATGAGCTGGTGGGCAGCCATTGTCTGGGCGACAACTTTGCCGGCGATGTGGTGGGTAATGCCGCGGCGCTGGATGTTTACAAGTTGCTCAAGCTGGAGCACGACGGCCAGCCACTGCTCAGCCTGTTGCTGGCTGAGGACACCGATGCCGTGGCGGCCTTGAGTACCGATGCCGAGCACGTCCAGGGCCTGGCCGCAGCTTTTACCAGCATTACCCGGCCACGCGACGGGTTGGCCTCCCACACCCATGGAAAACAGCTCTACTGGTTGTCTGGCGATGACCCGTGCAACGACGCGCACTTCCATCTGCTCGCACCGCTTTACGCCAGTTCGCTGGCGCACCGGGTTTACCTGGGCATCCAGGCTGATCGTTTTGGCGAGCCGGCCAAGGAGGCGCGGCAGGCCCGGCGCGACAAGCAGTTCCATCCTGGAGTGATTCGCGAATACCCGCAGCTGGCGGTGCAGAAGCTCGGCGGCACCAAGCCGCAGAACATCTCCCAACTCAACAGCGAACGGCGTGGCGACAACTATCTGCTTGCCTCCCTGCCGCCGAGTTGGCAGCAGCGCGATGTGCGCCTGCCGGTCCGCAGCAAAGACGGTTCGATATTCCCCGCGTTCGGCCAACGCCCGGCGGTGCGCGAGCTGGTCACCAGCCTGCGCGAGTTCCTCCTGAGTGGCCCGCCGTCTAACGTGCACACCCGCAACAGCCGCGACGAATTGCTCAGCGAATTGATTGACGAGCTGCTGCTGTATTCCGCCGAACTCTGGGCCTTCGAGCCGGGTTGGTCGGCCAAACCCGAGTGCAACCTCAATCGCGCCGAGAAACTGTGGCTGGATTTCCGCCGTGCCGGCCAGGATGAAGTCTTCGCCAGTGAGTGGCGACGCATGGCCTGGGCCGATGAAATCCGCGAGCGCTTCGCCAACTGGCTCAACGCCCGCTTGGTGGCCAAGCTTTCGGTCGGCGATATGGAGAACAGCTACTGGGCCAAACACTTCGGTAGCGATGCCCTATGGCTCGACCTCAACTGGCTGAACAAGGCCTGGCTGGAACAGTTCGAGCGCGAGCAGCGCGACCTGGGAGATGACGACCATGAGTGAGCTCGCGCAATCCAACGGCCTGCTGATCCTGCCGCATGTGCGGGTGCAGAACGCCAATGCCATCTCCAGCCCGCTGACCTGGGGCTTCCCCGCCATCAGCGCGTTTATCGGCCTGATGCACGCCGTCGAGCGCAAGCTGGATGGCCGCTACCCGCTGCTGTTCGACAGCGTCGGGGTGATCTGCCACAGCCATGAGGCGCAAGTCACCGAAGGTTATCAACGCGCCTTCCACCTGACCCGCAACCCGGTCAACGAACGAGGCGAAACCGCCGCCATCGTTGAAGAAGGGCGCATTCATCTGGAGATCACCCTGGTCTTCGCCGTCAGTGGTTACGTCGAAGGCGAGCAACCCAACCCGGTACAGGGCGACTGGCAGCAGCGCCAGCAGATCGCCCGGGATGTCGCCGACCTGCTCGGCGGCATGCGCATCGCCGGTGGCAGCGTATTCCTCGACCCGCAGCACAAGCCCTCGCTGCAACCGCTGGCAGTTTCGGGCGCGGAGCGCAGCGAGCAATTTCGTCGCTTGCGCCGCCGCTGGCTGCCGGGCTTCGCCCTGGTCAGCCGTGACGACCTGCTCGCTGCACACCTGCAAACCCTGCGCGCGCAGGACGCCAAGGCCGACCTGCTCGACGCCTGGCTCGACCTGTCCCGGCTCAATATCCGCGCAGAAGAAACCCGCCCGGCCAGCGAGACGCAGCCGGCCAAGGTCGAGTGGCGTGCTCAGCGCGTGCTGCCCAACGGCTGGCTGGTGCCGATTCCGGTGGGCTACGGCGGCCTGAACCCGTTGCAGAGCGCCGGCACTGTCGCCAACGCACGGGACGAGCAAACCCCGCTGCGTTTCGTCGAGAGCCTGTATTCCATCGGCCAATGGCTCAGCCCGCACCGCCTGCGCGATGTGGACGATCTGCTCTGGTGCGCCAGCGCCGAGCCTGAAGCCGGTCTGTACCGCTGCCACAACCACTACGCCCGTAGCCTTTTTGCTGATGACAAGGAGTGACCATCATGACCACCACCACACCCCTGAAGACCGCATCCGTTCTGGCCTTCGAGCGCAAGCTCGACCCGTCCGACGCGCTGTTCCATGCCGGTGACTGGCAGGCGCGCGACAACTGGCAGCCGCTCGCAGTGCGGGAAAAATCCGTGCGCGGCACCATCTCCAACCGCCTCAAAGCCAAGGATCAGGATCCGGCCAAACTCGACGCCGCCATCGAGAACCCCAACCTGCAGACCGTCGATGTCGCCGCCCTGCCGCACGACGCCGATACCCTGCGCGTCAGCTTCAGCCTGCGCGTACTCGGCGGCGCAGGCACGCCCTCGGCCTGCAACGCTGCCGACTACCGACAGAAGTTGCTGGAGACGGTGCAAGGTTATGTCGGCGCTCACGGCTTCGGCGAACTGGCGCGGCGCTACGCGCACAACCTGGCCAATGGGCGCTTCCTCTGGCGCAACCGCATCGGTGCCGAACAGGTAGAGGTGCAGATCGCCCACCTGGTCGACGGCAAGGCCGCCAAGCAATGGACCTTCGATGCGCTGGGCCTGTCGCTGCGCCACTTCGACGCTACTGGCCCCGCGACCGCGGCGCTGACCGAGCTGGGCAGCCTGATCGCCGATGGCCTGAGCGGTGAGCGGCATGTGCTGCTCGGCGTGACCGCCTATGTACGGGTCGGTGTCGGCCAGGAAGTGTTTCCGTCCCAGGAGCTGATCCTCGACCGCGGCCGGGGCGACAAGAGCAAAACCCTCTACCAGATAGGCGGCATCGCCGGCATCCACTCGCAGAAGCTCGGCAACGCCCTGCGTACTGTGGACACCTGGTATCCCGATGCCGGCGACCTCGGCCCCATCGCCGTGGAACCCTACGGATCGGTCACCACCCAGGGCCGTGCCTACCGCCAACCCAAGGCCAAGGCGGACTTCTACAACCTGCTGGATAACTGGCTGCTCAAGGACAAAGTGCCGAGCGAAGGCGACCAACACTTCGTCATGGCCACCCTGATTCGCGGCGGCGTCTTCGGTGAGGCGGGCTAGCCATGGACCACTACATCGACCTGAAACTGCTGTCCGACCCGGAGTTCCCGCCCACGCAGCTGATGAACGCGCTGTTCGCCAAGCTGCACCGCGGGTTGGTCGAGTTGGGCTGCGACGATATCGGTATCAGCTTCCCCGATAGCCCGCGCGCCGGCCATGGCTTTGGTTCGCGCCTGCGTTTACACGGTACGGCAGCGGGGCTGGATCGGCTGCTGGCCTTCAATTGGCTGAGCGGCATGCGCGATCATGTGCAACTGAGCGAATTGGCCGCGGTGCCGGCCGACACCCAGCACCGTGGCCTGCGCCGCGTACAGGTCGACAGCAACCCCGAACGCCTGCGCCGCCGTGCCATCAAACGCCACGGCTTGAGCGAGGAACAAGCCCGCCAACGCATCCCCGACCACGCCGGCAAAACCCTCGACCTGCCCTTTATCGATCTGTACAGCCAGAGCAGCGGCCAACGCTTCCGCCTGTTTATCGCCCAGGGCCCGATCCAGGCCAACGCCCAAATCGGAACCTTCAACGCCTACGGCCTAAGCCACGAGGCGACCGTACCCTGGTTTTGACCCTTTTTTCGCGGGCTAAACCAAGCGCTTTGAAAACAAGGAGTTAGCGAACAGAAGAAAAACAGGGTAAATCGATGGAAAAGACCAATAACGCTTTGCAGAGTAAGGCGTTAGGGTTTTATTGCGCTGGTTCACTGCCGCATAGGCAGCTCAGAAAGTCTAATGGACACGGCCAATGGTACGTTCCGGGTTCACTGCCGCATAGGCAGCTCAGAAAAATTTCAGGACGGCTCATTTGTTACCCCATTAGTTCACTGCCGCATAGGCAGCTCAGAAAGGGATGTTCGGGAAGAACTTATCCGCGATGAAGTTCACTGCCGCATAGGCAGCTCAGAAACACTCCACCCAGCTATCCACCATGCACGGCTGCTTCACTGCCGCAAAGGCAGC
>NZ_JBFIIG010000039.1:0-28092 GCF_041601375.1 Pseudomonas sp.
CGGCTTCGGCGAGGTCTCGCATCGCCCCAGCACCACCCGCCATGTCGAGGGCGCGCGCCTGTCGGTGGACGGCCAGGCGCTGCTCGAGCTGTACGACACCCCCGGCCTGGAAGACGCCATCGCCCTGCTCGACTACCTGGAGCGCCAGGAGCGCCCCGGCGAACGCCTGGACGGCCCGGCACGCCTGGCGCGCTTTCTCGATGGCAGCGAGGCGCGCCAGCGTTTCGAGCAGGAGGCCAAGGTGCTGCGCCAGTTGCTCGCCTCCGACGCCGGCCTCTACGTGATCGACGCCCGCGAGCCGGTGCTGGCCAAGTACCGCGACGAACTGGCGATCCTCACCATGTGCGGCCGCCCCTTGCTGCCGGTGCTGAACTTCGTCGCCGGCCGCCAGCACCGCGAAGACGACTGGTACCAGGCCCTGGCCCGTCTCGGCCTGCATGCGCGGGTCGCCTTCGACAGCGTGGCGCCGCCGCTGGATGGCGAACGCCGGCTGTACGAGAGCCTGGCCCTGCTGCAGGAAAAGGCCCGGCCACAACTGCAACGGCTGATCGACGACCATGAAGCGCAGCGCCAGGCCCGCCGCCACAGCGGCACCCGGCTGATCGCCGAGTTGCTGCTCGACTGCGCCGCCTGCCGACGCAGCGTGGCGGCCCAGCCAACTCTGGAGCAAGGCGCGATCCGCGAACTGCGCGAAACCATCCGCCAGCGCGAACAGCGCTGCGTCGAGGCCTTGCTGCGCCTGTATGCCTTCCGCCAGGACGACGCCAAGGCCGAAGCCGTGCCCTTGCTCGACGGCCGCTGGGGCGACGACCTGTTCAACCCGGAAACCCTCAAGCAGCTCGGGGTCAAGCTCGGCGGCGGCATGGCCGCTGGCGCCGCCACCGGCGTCGGCATCGACCTGCTGGTGGGCGGCATCACCCTCGGCGCCGCAGCCGCCCTGGGCGCCCTGATCGGCGGCGGCGCGCAGACCCTGCGCGGCTACGGCGCCCGCCTGAAAGGCAAACTCAAGGGCCAGCGCGAGCTGAGCGTGGACGACGCCGTGCTGCGCCTGCTCGCCCTGCGCCAGCAACTGTTGCTGCAAGCCCTGGAAGCCCGCGGCCACGCGGCGGTGCAGGCCATCCAGTTGCCCGCACCGCAGGAGGCGCTATGGCGCGAAGGCAAACTGCCCGACGCCCTGCACAAGGCCCGCGCCCACCCCGAATGGTCGTCCCTCAACCCCGGCGCGCGCCTGCAACAACTGGAGCGCCAGGCGCAGGTCGAGGTGCTGAGCGCGACGCTGACAGCATCGTAGTCGGATAGAGACCGGGGTAATCCCCCCTGAAATGAGTGCCGCAGCACGTCCAGTGGGCGGAGAGATGGATATAGCGCGACTACGGATGACTTCACCATCATCGATGGCAGCGAGTCAGAGGTGGTTGATGACGGCCGCAGGCAGGCAGATTCAGACCCTCAGCCGCCAGTCGCGACAGGCAACAACCGGCCAGATGCAGTCACTCGAAAATGATCACGCTTGCGCAGGGACAATTCACCCTTTGCCCGAACAAGGCAACTTCGGCCTAAGGAAGCTGGCCACTTCATGCCAGATGTCCTCATTCGGCCTCCGTGGCTGGCTGTCGACGCTGGCAGCGGGCAAATTTGACAAACCAGGCTATGTAAACGAAGATCTGCAGTAATCGCGCCCAATCCTCTGGTGCTGGCAAGTCCGGCTCTATGGTTGGGCCTTCTCGTTTCTGGGACATGGAAGTTGCGACAACTCGCTCCACCGAAGCCATTCCGATCCTACAGCAACCTGGCCAAACTCTTGGCCAGCCGCGGGATGGAAGTTGCAGACCCCCTGCGGGCTGAGCGCAAGCTTGCGCAGGTGGGCTACTACCGGCTGAGTGGATTCTGGTTTCCGGCACGAGAGTTTGTGCGGGATCTGCACGGCCAGGTCACCCTCTGCAACGTCACCCAAAAGCCTCTTCGCCAAGACGCCTTCACGGCGGGCGCGTCCTTCGATTCGGCCTTCAGCCTGTATCTCTTCGACAAAAAGCTTCGCCAGTTGATGCTCGATGCCATCGAGCGCATCGAGATTCATGTGCGCTCGATAGTTGCTCATGAGGTTGGGTACCACGATCCGTTGGCTTACCTGGCCCCTCGCTTCATCAACCCCAAGCAAACCGCCAACTGGCAGGATCGGAGCGGGAGACAGCGCAACACTTGGAGTGAGTGGCAGACTCGGCAAGCCGCGCAAATCAACCGCAGCCGGGAAGACTGCATCGAATGGCACCGGCAGAACCACAAAGCCATGCCCTTCTGGGTCGTCGTCGAAGCCTGGGACTTCGGGGTTCTCTCCAAGTACTTTGAGATCCTGAAGGGAAGTCATCAGAACCGCATTGCAGCTCGACTGGGTATCAGCAATGCCAAGGTGCTGAAGGACTGGTTGCAGGAGATCAACACGCTGCGCAACCGCAGCGCTCACCATACGCGCATATGGAACCAGGTCGCATCTAACCCGGTACCCGTGCTGCCCACGGAGGCATACTTCCAAGGCTTGGCGCTGGATCAGAACGCACTCAGCCGTCTCTACGGGCTGATCTCTGTGATCTGGTTCCTGCTACGCCAGATCGGGCCAGGTTCACAGTGGCTGCACCAGGTGGCGGACGTAATCGACACGAAGCCCGATTTGCCTGGCTGCCCGTTCGCATCGCTTGGCCTGCCGTCCGAGAATGGGTTCCCACGGCAGTTTTTTGGTATCTGAGCCGCTGCTCGCCCCGGCCTGTCTGCTGGTGAAAGCAAAGACCAACCTGGGCGTAGCGATGAGGCACCGGTGGAATCAGGAGGCTATGCGAATGCCGCCCGCCGAGTACTTCTGCTTAAGCGCCAGGTCGATGTCGGCAACGTACTTCTCGGGAGCCGTGCTGCAGGGCTCATCAATCAGTTGGTGCACAGCCTTTACCGTTTCAGCCCGGACCTTGTGATTGCTGACGACCTGGATTGCCAGCTGCAGGTTCGCCGGCTTACGGAAATCATTCAGCAACTCGACCTGGCCCTGCATCTCGCGCTCAATGGTCTGCAGGGTCGCCACCTGCTTGAGAGCGGCCTCCGCCAACTCCAACTCCACTTGGCTCAATCGCGCTTTGGTGGGAATCGCCTCCAGCTGCCGGCGTAGGTGCAATAGGGTTTCCTGATACAACTGCTGATCCAGTTGCAGCCACAGACCCAGGCCTTTGAGCTTGCCAAAGGAATGCGGATACCAGCTCCGTTCCTCGTACGGCTTCCCCTTTTCGTCTTGCCCCTTCTTGACGAGCAGGTACTCCCAGGAAACCTCCAGGGCATTCCGCTTCCAACGATCGAGCAGGACGCCACCCACTTCGGCGGGCAGGGTTGAGAGTATTAGGCTGACTTTCCTCTGCAGATCCCTGAACTTGATGCTCGCGGCCCGGACCCGGCCGATGAGGCTCTCCCGCTGTTTGAGCATTGTTTCGACCTTATGCCGGCGGATGTTCTGCCGCTCGGTGGCGCTCAGCTTGTTGAACCCCCCCCTGACCTGCTCGTCATCCAGGCCCAGGTGGTTCAGGGCGCAGCAATTCCCGATCAGCACCTTCGAGTCGTCGTGCCGCTCGACGACGAAGCCGTGCTGATGCATCTGGGAACAGCGCTTCCCGTTCTTCTGGTACTGACAGCTGGCCTCGGGCTGAATCAGCCGGTAGGGCCGCAGCGGGTTTCGGTACTGGTCCTTCGTCAGGGTGCTGTCCGAGGCGATCTCGTAAAGGGACAACAACTCGGCGAGCGTTCTGATTTCCACAATGCCATTCGAGGGGGTCATCAAGTCCTCCTGGTGGGTCAGCTGTGCGCAGAGCTGTATATTAACCCAGTAATTGCACAGTGGAATCATCGTGCAGAGTATATAAGTCGGCCTTGTCTTCCGCGAAGCGCCCTCAGGGCCGCTGTAAGTCCTCTCCGCTCCATATCTCCATCGAGGCGATCAGGTAACGGATTAATCACCCCCGGCTATCCAAACGAGTCCGACCGTCCGGGAGGAGTGCAACCAAGCTGATTCCGTAGGCAGCAGTCGGCCAGAACTGTATGGTCGCGACAGGCAAGAAACGGCCATTAGCGGCCTTTCGCTTCTTAGCTTAGAGAGCCCAGCAACGGCCCGATGCGCTCAACCAAGAAGTCGATAAAGACCCTCACTCGTTGCGGCATGTAGCGTTGATTATTGAAGATTGCGTGGATCTCCTCAGTGTCCCCTGCATTGAAATCAGCGAGCAGTTCGACGAGCCGGCCCGCCTTCAAATCCTCTGCGACATGGAATAATCCTAGCCGGCTAATCCCCAGCCCATTGATCGTCATCTGGCGCATGGTTTCGCCGTTGTTGGTCAGCATATCGCCGCGCACCTCCAGGTACTGGGTTTGCTGGTTCAGCTTGAACGGCCACTCGTCACGGGATCGGCGGAAGTTGAAATTGAAACAACGATGATTCTCTAGGTCACCCGGTGTCCTCGGTTCACCATGACGAGCCAAATAAGCCGGAGAGGCCACCACTGCACGGCGGCTGCTCCCCAATGTGCGCGCACGAAAACTGGCGTCGTCCAAGGGCCCCATGCGTATCGCTACGTCGATGCGTTCACGCTTCAGATCTACCAAGGCGTCAGTCAGCGAGAGATCGAGTGTGATGTCGGGATACAGAAGGTTGAAGTCACTGATAATCGGCAGGAGCTGGTGCGTGCCGAAAGGCACCGAGGTATTGATTCGCAAGAGGCCACTTGGAGCCGCAGATGAGCCGACGGCGTCGTGCTCTGCCTCCTCGATGTCATTGAGTATGCGGACGCAACTGTCGTAGAAGCGGGCACCTTCACCGGTAATCGTCATCTGACGTGTGGAGCGCTCAAAGAGAAGCACACCTAATCGCTCTTCGAGCCGGGTGATCAGCTTGCTTACCGCTGAAGGGGTTAAGTTCAGCAGCTTCCCTGCCGCCGAAAAACTGCCGGTTTCGACGACCTTGCTGAAGACCAACATCTCTCCGCTACGGCTATCCATGAGCACATTCCATATGTGAATTTTATTCCGCAATCATATTCCATTGCATTCTCTAATCAATACATTCGAAGTTCTCCATACTTCTCTCCAGCGGAATGATCCGCCCACAATTTCAACGTTGGAGAATGGTATGAACCTTGGTTTAGAAGGCAAAACTGCACTGGTAAGCGCCTCCACCGCAGGCATCGGCTTGGCAATTGCCACGCAGCTCCTAGAAGATGGGGCTCGCGTCATCATCAACGGACGTAGCGAAGCCGGCGTGGCGCAGCGCGTCAGCGAGTTGAACAAGCGTTATGGCGAAGGGCGTGCCCTGCCGCTGGTGGCGGATGTCAGTCAGGCTGGCGGTGAGGCGGTCGCTGCCGCTGCATATCCGCAGATCGATATCCTGATCAACAACATGGGCACCTACGAGCTGAGCGACTTCTTCAGCACGGCTGATGAAGACTGGCAGCGCATGTTCGAGACTAACGTTTGGAGCGGGGTGCGGTTGGCCCGTACCTACATGAAGGGCATGCTGGAGCGCGGCCATGGCCGGGTGATTTTCATTTCCAGCGAAGTCGCACTGACTCCGATGGCTGCGATGGCCCATTACAGCGCGAGTAAAGCTACGCAGCTGTCGATCTCCCGCAGCCTTGCCGAGCTGACCAAGGGCACGTCGGTGACCGTCAACGCCGTGCTGCCTGGGCCAACCGAGACAGAGAGCCTCAAGGGCTTCATCGAGTCAGTGAATCCGGGACTGCCTTATGCCGAGGCAGAGAAGAAGTTCATGGCGGAGAATCGTCCCTCTTCACTGATCTACCGCCTGGCCAAACCCGCTGAAGTCGCAAACGTTGTGGCTTTCCTGTCCAGCGAACGTGCTGCCGTGATCAATGGTGCGGCGATTCGTGCAGAAGGCGGCACAGTGCAGACTATTGCCTAATCCGCTTCGTGAATACGAAGTTTAATCGGCCTTGTTGCACGCGGACTCGAAAGCTATGCCTGGCGTTGGACATTGCAGCGTATTAAGAAGCACCGAACGTTAGCGTCCAGCCTTCGCAGTCAACTCAGGCTAGATAACATCTGTGTGCTTCGGGGCGATTTCGACCGGCAGCTGTTGGCCGACTGCTGCCCGTCGTGATAGGACAGCCAGACAGACTGAATAAGACACAGGTGGAAAACGCTCCGCGGTTTTTCCACCCTACGTAAATTTGCAGGCTGTGTAGGGTGGATGGCTGTAGCGGGCTGTCCGGAAAGGGTCGCACTTTTCACACCCGCTCAAGGCCTGCCCAGGTACAGCTCCAGCACCTTGTCCCAGTCGTCGCCGCCGGTCACGCGCAGCAATTCCAGGTTGATCCGTTCGCGGTAGGGGCTGCCGTCGGCCAGGGCGAAGGCGTAGGACTGCTCCTCGAAGGTGCCAGGCAGCAGGCGCAGGCCGCCGCCACCCAGCTCGCCGTTGCGGTACTGCATGATCGGCAGGTCGTAGACCACCGCGTCGGCCTCGCCCAGCTGCACCGCGCGCATGGCCTCGAGCAGGTTGGGGTAGTCGCTGCGGCGAATCCGCTGGCTGTCCAGGTAACGGGCGCTGACGGTCTTGTCGATGGTGGCCACATGGGCGCGGCGCAGGTCGTCGACGCCCTGGATGCCGCCCTGCAGGTTGCCCACGGTGAGTGCGCTGGTCACTGCCGCGGTGAAGGTCGAGACCATGACCAGCCCGGCGAACATCCACACCAGGGCGATCAGGCGTCCGCCCAGGGTCACCGGCGCCTTGTCGCCGTAGCCGACGGTGGTCATGGTCACCGCCGCCCACCAGAAGCTGGAGCCCAGGCCCTGCGCCGGGGAGCCGCCGAACTGCGGCTGGTTGTGCCGCCGCTCGAACAGCCAGACCAGCCCGCCGACCAGCAGCATCAGGACCGCCAGGCCGAGGATCAGGCTGACGAACTGCCAGGACAGCAGGCCCTTGACCGCGGCCCAGCCGCTACCCTCGCCGCCATGCGGCACGCCGATGGCCAGGCCGGTGCGGTAGAACGGATGGCTGAAGTCGAAACGCGCCTCGCGCTCGGCGGTCATGGTCAGCGCGCCGACCACCGCATCCAGTTGGCCGTCCTCCAGGCTCGGCAGCAGGCGTTCGAACGGCATCGGCAGCAGCTCGTAGCGGTAACCCGCTTGCTCGGCGACGGCCTGCCACAGATCGATGCTGATGCCGCGCCAGCTGCCGTCCGGCTCCTGGATGACGAAGGGCGGCACCTCGTTGATGCCCACCCGTAAGACCGGCGCGTTCGACTCCTGCGCCGCGGCAGGCAAGCCCAGCAGGCACAACAACAGACTGATCAGAATCCTCGGCACTGGCACGCTCCTTCCCTATCGGCAAAACGCCAGGGTAGCAAATAGCGCCGCCGCCCTGGCGAAGCAGCCTGGAACAGACGCTTAGACGGCGACCGGCGCGGCGATGTGCGGATGGGCCTGATAACCGAGCAGCTCGAAGTCCTCGAACTTGAAGGCGAAGATGTCCTTCACCGCCGGATTGAGCTTCATCACCGGCAGCGGCAGCGGCTCGCGGCTCAGTTGCAGGTCGGCCTGCTCGAGGTGGTTGGCGTACAGGTGGCAGTCGCCGCCGGTCCAGATGAATTCGCCCGGTTGCAGGTCGCAGACCTGGGCGACCATCAGGGTCAAGAGCGCGTAGCTGGCGATGTTGAAGGGCACGCCGAGGAAGATGTCGGCCGAGCGCTGGTACAGCTGGCAGCTCAGCTTGCCCTCGGCGACGTAGAACTGGAACAGCGCGTGGCACGGCGGCAGGGCCATCTGTTCGACCAGCGCGGGGTTCCAGGCGGTGACCAGCAGGCGCCGCGAATCCGGGTTGCTCTTGATCATGTCGATCAGCTTGGCGATCTGGTCGATCGACTCGCCGTTCGGCGCCGGCCAGTTGCGCCACTGGTAGCCGTAGACCGGGCCGAGGTCGCCGTTTTCATCGGCCCACTCGTCCCAGATGCGCACGCCGTTGTCCTTCAGGTACTGGATATTGGTGTCGCCCTGAAGGAACCACAGCAGCTCGTGAATGATGGATTTCAGGTGGCACTTCTTGGTGGTGACCAGGGGAAAACCCTCGGCCAGGTCGAAGCGCATCTGGTGGGCAAACAGGCTGTAGGTGCCGGTACCGGTGCGGTCGCTCTTGAAGGTGCCGGTGTCGCGCACCAGGCGCATCAGCTCGAGGTACTGTTTCATCGGGCGGCTCCCTGGACGGCTTGGCGGTGGTAGGCGAACCAGATCAGGCCGAGACCGGCAAGAATCATCGGCAGACTGAGCACCTGGCCCATGGTCAGCCAGTTCCAGGCCAGATAGCCAAGTTGCGGATCCGGCACCCGGACGAACTCGACGACGAAGCGGAACAGCCCGTAACAGGCGGCGAACATGCCCGACACCGCCATGGTCGGCCGCGGTTTGCGCGAGTAGAACCAGAGGATGGCGAACAGCGCCACACCTTCCAGGGCGAACTGGTAGAGCTGCGAGGGATGGCGCGCCAGTTGCTCGGGATCGGTGGGGAAGACCATGGCCCAGGGCAGGTCGGTGGCCTTGCCCCAGAGCTCGGCGTTGATGAAGTTGCCGATGCGCCCGGCACCCAGGCCGATCGGCACCAGCGGCGCGATGAAATCCATCAACTGGAAGAAGCTCTTGCCATTGCGCTTGCCGAACCACCAGGTCGCCAGCATCACGCCGATAAAGCCGCCGTGGAACGACATGCCGCCCTTCCACACCTGCAGGATCAGGCTCGGCTGGTCGATATAGGCCGCCAGGTCGTAGAACAGCACATAGCCCAGGCGACCGCCGAGGATCACCCCCATGGCCACCCAGAACACCAGATCGGAGAGCTTTTCCTGGTTCCAGTTCGGCTCGAAGCGGCTCAAGCGGCGCGAGGCCAGCCACCAGGCGCCACCGATACCGATCAGGTACATCAGGCCGTACCAGTGAATTTTCAGCGGGCCCAGGGCTATCGCCACCGGGTCTATCTGCGGATAAGGCAGCATTTCAATTCCTCAAATCAAAAAACTCAGGCCCACGCTGAACAGCAGCAGGGCGAACAGGCGCTTGAGCAGGCGTGGCGACAGACGATGCGCCAGGCGTGCGCCGAAACGGGCGAAGAACATGCTGGTGAAGGCAATCCCGGCCATCGCCGGCAGATAGACGAAACCCAGGCTCCAGTCCGGCAGCTGGGGGCTGTCCCAGCCCAGCCACATGAAGGTCAGCGCACCGGCCACGGCAATCGGCAGGCCGCAGGCGGCCGAGGTCGCCACCGCCTGCTGGATGGGCACGCTGCGCCACATCAGGAAGGGCACGTTGAGCGAACCACCGCCAATCCCGAAGATCGCCGAGGCCCAGCCGATCACGCCGCCGGCCATGCTCAGGCCCAGCTTGCCTGGGACAACGCTGCTGGCCTTGGGTTGCAATTCCAGGGCCATCTGCAGGGCGATGACGATGGCGAACACGCCGATGATCTTCTGCAGCAGCGGCCCCTGGATCGCGGCGGCGGTCATGGCCCCCAGGGCAGCCCCCAAGAGGATTCCCAGGGTCATCCAGACGAACACCGGCCAGCGCACCGCGCCCTTGCGCTGGTGTTCCAGTACCGAGTTGATCGAGGTGAAGACGATGGTCGCCAGCGAAGTCCCCACCGCCAGGTGGGTCAGCACGTTCGAGTCGAAGCCCTGGGCGGCGAAACTGAACACCAGCACCGGTACGATGATAATCCCGCCACCGACGCCGAACAGCCCGGCCAGCACTCCCGCTGCGGCGCCCAGCACTAAATACAGCAAGAGCTCCATCACCACCCCCGAAAACAAAGCGCAATGGTAATCGTCGCGGGCGCATGCGGGAAGCGCGAAGCCGCATCCACCACTTGCGCAATAGGGCAGCTGCGCTTCAATCTTAGGACTGAAGTTACCTGCCCCGAAAGGATTCCCATGTGCCTGATCGTATTTGCCTGGCGTCCCGGCCATGATCTGCCGCTGGTCATGGCCGCCAACCGCGACGAGTTCTATGCTCGCCCCAGCCTGCCGTTGGCCGAGTGGGAGGATGCGCCGGGGCTGTATGCCGGGCGGGACCTGGAAGCCGGCGGCACCTGGCTGGGTATCGGCCCGCACGCACGCTTCGCCGCGCTGACCAATATCCGCGACCCGCGCCAGCCTCCGCGGGGCCGCTCGCGCGGCGAACTGCCGGTGCAATTCCTGCGGGGTTCGCTCGGTCCCGAGGCGTTCTTGCGCGACCTGACCCAGCGCGCCGGGGAATACTCGGGCTTCAACCTGTTGCTCGGCGACCGCCACGAACTCTGGCTGTTGAATTCGCGCACGGGCATGCCCGAGCGACTGACTGCTGGCCTCTATGGACTGTCCAACGCCGACCTGGACACGCCCTGGCCCAAGGTCGAGAAGGGCAAAGCCCTGCTCGACGAATGCCTGGCAGCACCGCAGATACCGTCCCTGCTGGACCTGCTGCATGACGGGCAACAAGTCGAGGATGCGCGTTTGCCCGACACCGGTGTCGGCCTGAACACCGAGCGCGTGCTCTCGAGCATCTTCATCGCCACCCTCAACTATGGCACCCGCGCCAGCAGCGCACTGATCGTCAAGGCCGACGGCTCCTGGCAACTGGTCGAGCGCAGCTACGGGCCCTACGGCGCGCACCTGGGCGAGGTGAGCATCGAGCGCTAGGCTGCGTCCCTCATGGGCTCAGAGGTTGTGAAAATATCGAGCGCAACGCCGCAGCCGGCGTTTTGGGCGGTCCGTAGGGTGCCACTCGCCGCAGGCAGTGCACCGTGGTTCAGCGGCGCGGCATAAAGCTGGCAGGTTGTCGCTGCGCTAAGAACGGCCGGCGTCCCGGGCCGCCCTACGCTCCGAACGGACTACCGATGTTTGCAGCGGTCGCCGTAGGCGAGAGTTTTTTCACAAGCTCTCACGCCTGGATATTCGACGCAGGGTTGATCATGCGGCCCAGGCCCAGGTTGCGCAGGGCCAGCTGCAGGGTGCTATCGATCACCTGCGGACTGTCGATGGTCATGACCTGGGCCAGCAGTTCCTTGGCCTTGCCCAGGCTGATCTGACGCAGCAGCCACTTGACCTTGGGCAGGTTGGTGGCGTTCATCGACAGGCTGTCGAAGCCCATGGCCATCAGCAGCACGGCCGCCGCCGGGTCGCCGGCCATCTCGCCGCAGATGCTCACCGGCTTGCCTTCGGCATGGGCGCCGTTGACCACCAGCTGCAGCGCCTGCAGAACGGCCGGGTGGAGAAAGTCATAGAGGTCGGCGACCCGCGGATTGTTGCGGTCGACCGCCAGCAGGTACTGGGTCAGGTCGTTGGAGCCCACCGAGAGGAAATCGACCTGACGCGCCAGCTCGCGAACCTGATAGACCGCGGCGGGGATCTCGATCATCACCCCCACCGGCGGCATGGGGATGTCGACGCCCTCGTCGCGCACCTCGCCCCAGGCGCGGTGGATCAGGTGCAGGGACTCCTCCAGCTCCTGAATCCCGGAAATCATCGGCAACAGGATGCGCAGGTTATCCAGGCCTTCGCTGGCCTTGAGCATGGCGCGGGTCTGCACCAGGAAGATTTCCGGGTGGTCGAGGGTGACGCGGATGCCGCGCCAACCGAGGAAGGGGTTTTCTTCCTTGATCGGGAAATAACTCAGTGCCTTGTCGCCGCCGATATCCAGGCTGCGCATGGTCACCGGCAACGGATGGAAGGCGACCAGCTGTTCGCGATAGATGGCCAGCTGTTCCTTCTCGCTGGGGAAGCGCTCCTTGATCATGAAGGGCACTTCGGTGCGGTACAGGCCCACGCCTTCGGCGCCGCGTTCCTGGGCCCGCTTCACATCGGCCAGCAGCCCGGTGTTGACCCACAGCGGCATGTGGTAACCGTCCAGCGTCTCGCACAACAAACCACGCAAGGCATCGAGGCCCTGGGTCAGCTGGCGCTCTTCCTCGACCACCTCGGCATACTGCTTGCGCAGCAGCTCGCTGGGGTTGGTGAACACCTCGCCGTGGTAGCCGTCGACGATCAGCTGGATGCCGTCGATCTTCGAATAGGGCAGGTCGACCACCCCCATCACCGTGGGAATACCCATGGCGCGGGCGAAAATCGCCACATGTGAGTTACCCGAGCCCTGCACCGAAACCAGACCGACCAGCTTGCCTTCTGGCACTTCGCCAAGCATGGCCGGCGACAGTTCCTCGCTGACCAGGATGCAATTATCGGGATACACCAGGGTCTGCTGGCGCGCCTGCTGCAGGTAGGCGAGCAGGCGCCGACCGAGGTCCTTGACGTCGGAAGCACGCTCACGCAGGTAGGCATCGTCCATCAGCTCGAAGCGATTGATATGCTCGCTGATCACCTGGCGCAAGGCGCCCTGGGCCCACTGCCCGGTCTTGATGAGTTTGACCACCTCGTTACCCAGGGCGGCGTCTTCCAGCATCATCAGATAGACGTCGAACAGCGCGCGCTCTTCCGGACGCAGCTGGCTGGCCATCTTCGCCGACAAGGCGCGCATGTCGGTGCGCACACCTTCCAGGGCAGTGCTGAACAGCAGCAGCTCGGCGGCAATGTCCTCGACCTGTTTGTCCGGCACCACTTCCAGGTCGGCCGCAGGCAGTACCACCACGGCCGTGCCCACCGCCGCACCGGGCGACCCCGGCACGCCAACGAACTTGGCCTCCTGGATGCCCTTGCCCTGCCTGCCCAGCCCGCGGATCGAACCGGTCGCCTCGGCGTGCGCGATAACCCCGGCGAGCTGGGCGCTCATGGTCACCAGAAAGGCTTCTTCGCCCTCGTCGAACTGGCGCCGCTCCTTTTGCTGGATCACCAGCACGCCCATCACCTTGCGGTGGTGGATGATCGGCGAGCCGAGGAAGGAGGCATAACGCTCCTCGCCGGTTTCGGCGAAGTAGCGGTAGCGGGGGTGAGCGGCGGCGTCTTCCAGGTTGAGCGGTTCTTCGCGGGTGCCGACCAGGCCGACCAGGCCCTCGTTGGGCGCCATGCTGACCTTGCCGATGGAGCGCTTGTTCAGGCCATCGGTGGCCATCAGCACGAAGCGATTGGTCTCGGGGTCGAGCAGATAGACCGAGCAGACCTGGCTGCCCATGGCCGCCTTGACCCGCTGCACGATGATGCCCAAAGCCGCCTTGAGATCCTTGGCGGCATTAACTTCCTGGACGATCTTGCGCAACGTATTGAGCATGGCTCGGCTCTAGTCCGTATCAGTCCCGCGCCAGCAGGCGCGGAGCGAGTTCCTTGAGGGCGCGGCGATAGACCTCGCGCTTGAATGTGACCACCTGGCCCAACGGGTACCAGTAACTGACCCAGCGCCAGCCATCGAACTCGGGCTTGCCGGTCAGATCCATGCGGACCCGCTGCTCGTCCGACGTCAGACGCAGCAGGAACCACTTCTGTTTCTGGCCGATGCACAGCGGTTGACTGTGGGTGCGGACCAGACGCTGAGGCAGACGATACCTCAACCAACCCCGGGTGCAGGCGAGAATTTTCACATCCTGCTGCTCCAGGCCGACTTCCTCGTTAAGTTCGCGGTACAGCGCTTCTTCCGGCGACTCGAAGTCGTTGATCCCGCCTTGCGGGAACTGCCAGGCGTCCTGGTTTATCCGACGCGCCCAGAGCACCTGGCCGACATCATTGGTCAGAATGATGCCGACATTGGGGCGAAAACCATCAGGATCGATCACGGCGCACAACCTCGTAAACGCATGTTTCGGCATTGTTCCACAAAGCTCGCAACAGCAGCAACGCGCGCACCCGAATGGGCAGGCCCGACAAAAGTCGTTATCCTGACGCCCCTCCTAGGTTTTGATGAAAGGTGCCGCGTGCGTCTGGCTTTATTCGATCTCGACAATACCCTGCTCGGCGGCGACAGCGACCACGCCTGGGGCGATTACCTGTGTGAGCGCGGCATACTCGATGGCGAGGCCTACAAGGCACGCAACGACCAGTTCTACCAGGACTACCTGGCCGGGCGCCTGGACATCCGCGACTACCTGAACTTCAGCCTGGCCATCCTCGGCCGCAGCGAGATGGCGCAACTCGAGCAGTGGCACCGCGAATTCATGCGCGACTGCGTCGAACCGATGATCCTGGCCAAGGGCGAAGCCCTGCTCGAGGAACACCGCGCCGCCGGCGACAAGCTGCTGATCATCACCGCCACCAACCGCTTCGTCACCGCGCCGATTGCCGCGCGCCTGGGCGTCGACACCCTGCTGGCGACCGAATGCGAGACGGCCGGCGGCCGCTACACCGGGCGCACCACCGACGTGCCCTGCTTCAAGGAAGGCAAGGTCACCCGGCTCAATCGCTGGCTGGCGGAAACCGGCTTCAGCCTGGAAGACAGCTGCTTCTACAGCGACTCGATGAACGACCTGGCGCTGCTGGAACAGGTCAGCCACCCGGTGGCCGTCGACCCCGACCCGAAGCTGCGCGCCGAGGCCGAGCAGCGCGGCTGGCCGATCATTTCCCTGCGCTGACCCCCGCGCAAGGCGCTCCGCTCGGCACATAGGGCGATCCGGACGGCGCTCCTCCGCCAGATTTTGCGCCGCGCCGGAGGCCCATGGTGCACTGCCTGCGGCGAGTGTCACCCTACGGATCGCGGACCGCCCCAGGCCCCAGACAGGGAGGATTGCTCGAGATCGTAGGGCGGCCGGGGCGCCGTCCGCTCGGAGCGAAGCGACAGCCCGCCGGATGTCTACGGATCGCGGATTGCTCGAGATCGGGCGGGCTACATGAACGCCTGCCCCGTCAGGCCGGCTTGGCGCCCATCAGGCCCATGATCACCAGCAACAACAGGACGATCAGCCCGGCGTAGGCGGCGGTAAAACCCAGCAGGCGGCTGGAAGCCGGCGTTGCGCCGAGCGCTTGCCAGGCAGCCAGGCGACCGGCGAGCAACAGGCCGAAGAGCATCATCAGCGCGAACAGAATGCTGCCGAGCAGCAGCCAGGTCTGCCCCAGCGGCCAACCGACCCTGTCCACCAGGCCCCAGCCACTGACCGGCAAGCTCAATGCCAGCAGCCCCAGCAGCGGCAGGCTGATCATGCGGGTGCGCCGCAGCTTGCGTTGCAGGATGGCCGCATCGCCGCCGCGCTGGGCCTTCCACAGCATGAAGACATGGACCAGCACGCCGAGCAGCAGGAGGATGGCGGGCAGGCTGTGGGAAATTCGCAGCAGCAGGTATGAATCCATAACGGTTGTGTTCCCTGTCGGGTGACCGACGCAATAGGTCGTTGAGCAGTGGCATGGGCCGGGCGAGGCTGACTGCAACGCCGCACGGCCGCATAGATTGCAGCCCCGGCGCTCGATTAGCCCAGAAAAAGTGTGTAAGCCGGGTTGTCGCTTTCGTCCCAGTACGGGTAGCCGATCGCGGCCAGCGCCGCCGGCACCAGATGGCGATCGGCCTCCGGCACCTGCAGACCGGCGACCACCCGCCCATCGGCGGCGCCGTGGTTGCGGTAATGGAACATCGAGATATTCCAGCGCCCACCGAGCTTCTGCAGGAAGTTGAACAGCGCACCCGGCCGCTCGGGGAACTCGAAGCGGAATACCACCTCGTCGCGCACCCGCGCCGCATGACCGCCGACCATATGGCGGATGTGCAGCTTGGCCAGCTCGTTATCGGTCAGGTCCACCACCGGGAAACCCTGGCCTCGCAGGTTTTCCACCAGGGCGGCGCGCGGGTCGTTTTCCGGGTGGGTCTGCACGCCGACGAAGATGTGCGCTTCGCGGTCGGTGTGATAGCGGTAGTTGAATTCGGTGATCTGACGCTTGCCGATCGCCTCGCAGAAGGCCTTGAAGCTGCCCGGCTGCTCGGGGATGGTCACGGCGATGATCGCCTCGCGCTTCTCGCCCAGTTCGGCGCGCTCGGCGACATGCCGCAGGCGGTCGAAATTGACGTTGGCGCCCGAGTCGATACCGACCAGCACCTGGCCGCTACAGCCCTCGCGCTCGATATACTTCTTGATCCCGGCGACGCTCAACGCGCCGGCCGGCTCGGTGATCGAGCGGGTGTCGTCGTAGATATCCTTGATCGCCGCGCAGATCTCGTCGGTGCTGACGGTGATCACCTCGTCGACGTGCTGGCGGCAGACATCGAAGGTGTACTGGCCGATCTGCGCCACCGCGACGCCGTCGGCGAACAGCCCGACCTGCGGCAACACCACCCGCTCGCCGGCGGCCATGGCGGCCTGCAGGCAGTTGGAATCGTCCGGTTCGACGCCGATCACGCGAATGTCAGGGCGCAGGTATTTGACGTAGGCGGCGATGCCGGCGATCAGGCCGCCGCCGCCGACCGGGACGAAGATCGCGTCCAGCCGGCCCGGCTGCTGGCGGAGGACTTCCATGGCCACCGTGCCCTGGCCGGCGATGGTATGCGGATCGTCATAGGGGTGGATATAGATGTAGCCCTTCTCCTCCACCAGCTTCAGCGAATAGGCCAGCGCCTCGGGGAAGCTGTCGCCGTGCAGCAGCACCTTGCCGCCGCGCGAGCGCACGCCCTGGACCTTGATCTCCGGGGTGGTCTTGGGCATCACGATGATCGCCTTGACCCCCAGCACCTTGGCCGCCAGGGCCAGACCCTGGGCATGGTTGCCGGCGGAGGCGGTGACCACCCCTCGCGCGCGCTCCTCGTCCGAGAGCTGCGCCAGCTTGTTGTAGGCGCCGCGAATCTTGAACGAGTACACCGGCTGCAGGTCTTCGCGCTTGAGCAGAATCTGGTTGCCCAGACGCTCGGACAATTGACTGGCGGCTTGCAGCGGGGTTTCCACCGCAACGTCGTAGACGCGCGAGGTGAGGATCATCTTGACGTACTGTTCGAGCATGGCGTTATCGCAGGCGGCTTTTCGAGGGAGTCCGCGAGTCTACCCCAGGCTCGCGCCGAACGACCATACGAAGCCGGGGTTTTGCCGCCTGACGCCGCACTGATGGTGAAACCGGCGGCGCAGCCGGGCAGTGCTCCGCGTCAATCGCGCGGCCGCTGATCAGGGTGCCAGGCCAATCCCGCGCAGGATCACACTGGTCACCGTCTGCACCGCCCGCTCGAACTGCAGATCGGACAGCGGCTGGTGATCGTTGAGCACCCTGACCTGATGGCTGAAGTCGGCGTAATGCTGGGTCGAGGCCCAGATCATGTAGAGCAGCGCCGAGGGCTCCACCGCCAGGATGCGCTGGTCGTCCACCCACTGGCGAATCTTCGCCTCCTTCATCTTCGCCCAACTGTACAGGCTGTCATCCAGGGTCGCGCCGAGCTTGGGCGCGCCGTGGATGATCTCGTCGGCCCAGACCTTGGAACCATGGGCGCGGGTGCGCGAGTGGTTCATCTTGGCGCGGATGTAGGCGCTGAGCACCACGCGCGGATCGTCGTACATCTCGAAGCACAGCGCATCCTGCTTCCACACCTCGAGCAGGCCGAGCAGCACCGCGCGATAGAGGTCGTCCTTGGTGCTGAAGTAATAGTGCAGGTTGGAGCGCGGCAGCCCGACCAGTTCGGCGATATCGGCCATGGCGGTGCCGCCATAGCCCTTCTCGGCGAAGACCTGCTCGGCGGCCAGAAGGATTTTGTCGACGTTGCGCCGACGAATCTCGCTCTTGTGATTGCCCATGTTAGGTCCATTGCGGCGGAATGGGCCAAGGCTACCACCCAGTTCCGTCGCGGGCGACGGAAAGCCTTGGGCTTGGCGCCCGGCATCGCTATAATCGCCGTGTTTCAAACGACTGGCACGGCCCGGTCGTTCCCGCCACCTGTCCGAGGGGCGCTGCAGCAAACCCTGCTCACCAGGGCTTTGTCAGGCTCGGATGGGGCGTTAACCATACGCATCAACGGCGCCCATTCGACGCAAACGAATGGAGAACTCATTTTATGAGCGCTGTACTGACGCCTGCCGGTTTTACCGACTTCAAAGTCGCCGACATTTCCCTGGCCGCCTGGGGCCGCCGCGAGATCATCATCGCCGAATCGGAAATGCCTGCCCTGATGGGTATGCGCCGCAAGTATGCCGCCGAGCAACCGCTCAAGGGCGCGAAGATCATCGGCTGCATCCACATGACCATCCAGACCGCCGTGCTGATCGAGACCCTGATCGCCCTGGGCGCCGAAGTGCGCTGGTCCTCCTGCAACATCTTCTCCACCCAGGACCAGGCCGCCGCCGCCATCGCCGCCGCCGGCATCCCGGTATTCGCCTGGAAGGGCGAGACCGAAGCCGAATACGAGTGGTGCCTCGAGCAGACCATCCTCAAGGACGGCCAGCCGTGGGACGCCAACATGATCCTCGACGACGGCGGCGACCTGACCGAGATCCTCCATCAGAAATACCCGGCCATGCTCGACCAGGTGCATGGCGTCACCGAAGAAACCACCACCGGTGTGCACCGCCTGCTCGACATGCTCAAGGCCGGCACCCTGAAAGTCCCGGCGATCAACGTCAACGACTCGGTGACCAAGAGCAAGAACGACAACAAGTACGGCTGCCGTCACAGCCTCAACGACGCGATCAAGCGCGGCACCGACCACCTGCTGTCCGGCAAGCAGGCGCTGGTGATCGGCTACGGCGACGTGGGCAAGGGCTCGGCGCAATCGCTGCGCCAGGAAGGCATGATCGTCAAGGTCAGCGAAGTCGATCCGATCTGCGCCATGCAGGCGTGCATGGACGGCTTCGAACTGGTTTCGCCGTTTATCGATGGCATCAACGACGGCACCGCCGCCAGCATAGACGCGGCCCTGCTGGGCAGGATCGACCTGCTCGTCACCACCACCGGCAACGTCAACGTCTGCGATGCCAACATGCTCAAGGCGTTGAAGAAGCGCGCAGTGGTCTGCAACATCGGTCACTTCGACAACGAAATCGACACCGCCTTCATGCGCGAGCACTGGGCCTGGGAAGAGGTCAAGCCGCAGGTGCACAAGATCCATCGCACCGGTCCCGGCAGCTTCGACGCGCACAACGACGACTACCTGATCCTGCTGGCCGAAGGCCGCCTGGTCAACCTGGGCAACGCTACCGGCCACCCGAGTCGGATCATGGACGGCTCCTTCGCCAACCAGGTGCTGGCGCAGATCTTCCTGTTCGGCCAGAAGTTCGCCGACCTGCTGCCCGCGCAGAAGGCCGAACGCCTGACCGTGGAAGTGCTGCCGAAGAAACTCGACGAGGAAGTGGCGCTGGAAATGGTCAAGGGCTTCGGCGGCGTGGTCACCCAGCTGACCACCCAGCAGGCCGACTACATCGGCGTCAACCAGGAAGGCCCGTTCAAGCCGGACAGCTATCGCTACTAAGCAGCGGCAAGCCCGTAGGCTGGGTTAGCTGCGCAGCGGCGTAACCCAGCATCGCTGCCGACAGGTATTTTCACCGTCGGCCCGACTGCCGCTTGGCGGGTTACGCACCGCGCAGAAACCGAAGAGAGCCCTGGCTCAAGCGGCCTGCGACGCTAACCCGCCCTACGAAGGGAACCTTCTCCATGTCTCAAGAACGCCGTTACAGCTTCGAGTTCTTCCCCACCAAGACCGACGCTGGGCACGAAAAACTGATGAATGTGGCGCGCCAACTGGCGACCTACAACCCGGACTTCTTCTCCTGCACCTACGGTGCCGGCGGCTCGACCCGCGATCGCACCCTGAATACCGTGTTGCAGCTGAACAACGAGGTGGGCGTGAGCACGGCGCCGCACCTGTCCTGCGTCGGCGACTCCAAGGCCGAACTGCGCGAGCTGCTGAACCTGTACCGCACTGCCGGCATCGAGCGCATCGTCGCCCTGCGTGGCGACCTGCCGTCCGGCATGGGCATGGCCAGCGGCGAACTGCGCTACGCCAACGAACTGGTCGGCTTCATCCGCGAAGAGACCGGCGATCACTTCCATATCGAAATCGCCGCCTACCCGGAGATGCATCCGCAGGCGCGCAACTTCGAGGACGACATCGCCAACTTCGTGCGCAAGGCCAAGGCCGGCGCCAGCAGCGCGATCACCCAGTACTTCTTCAACGCCGACAGCTACTTCTACTTCGTCGAGCGGATACGCAAGCTGGGCGTGGACATTCCGGTGGTGCCGGGGATCATGCCGATCACCAACTACAGCAAATTGGCGCGTTTCTCCGACGCCTGCGGCGCCGAGATCCCGCGCTGGGTGCGCAAGCAGCTGGAGGCCTATGGCGACGACAGCGACAGCATACGCGCCTACGGCGAGCAGGTGGTCAGCGAGATGTGCGAACGCCTGCTGCAGGGCGGCGCGCCGGGCCTGCACTTCTACAGCATGAACCTGGCAGAACCGAGCCTGGCAATCTGGAACAACCTCAAGCTGCCGCGCTGACACCTGCGCATGAGCCCCTTGCCTGCCGCGGGCGGGGGCGCGTGCCAGGCCGCAGGTCCGCGCCGACGAGGCGCTCGCAGCCTGCCAACGCAACCAGCCCCCACAGCATCGCCAGGCCGGGGTAACCACTGCCGACACCATCATTCGACCGCGCGTTTGCCATGTAGGGCTCGAGCGGCATGACAACCATGGAGCGCCGCAATGGCCACAAGAAAAACCACCAACGCCACCGTAAGTCCCAAGGGCAGCCTGGAAACCCTGTCGCAGCGCGAGGTGCAACAACTGCGCGAAACCGGCTCCGGCAGCATCTACGCCCTGTTCCGCCAGTGCGCCCTGGCGATCCTCAACACCGGCTCGCACAGCGACAACGCCAAGACCATCCTGGAAGCCTACCCGGACTTCGAGATCCTCATCCATCAACAGGATCGCGGCATTCGCCTGGAGTTGATCAACGCGCCGGCCGACGCCTTCGTCGACGGCGAGATGATCGCCAGCACCCGGGAGATGCTGTTCAGCGCCCTGCGCGACATCGTCTACACGCAGAGCGAGCTGGAAAATCAGCGGGTGGATTTCAGCAATTCGAAAGGCATCACCGACTATGTCTTTCACCTGCTGCGCAACGCCCGCACCCTGCGCGCCGGCGTGGAGCCGAAAATGGTGGTGTGCTGGGGCGGCCATTCGATCAGCACCGAAGAATACAAATACACCAAGGTCGTCGGCCATGAACTGGGTCTGCGCGGCCTGGATATCTGCACCGGCTGCGGCCCCGGGGTGATGAAGGGGCCGATGAAGGGCGCGACCATCTCCCACGCCAAGCAGCGCATTGTCGGCGGGCGTTACCTGGGGCTGACCGAGCCGGGCATCATCGCCGCCGAAGCGCCCAACCCGATCGTCAACGAACTGGTGATCCTGCCGGATATCGAGAAGCGCCTGGAGGCCTTCGTCCGCGTCGGACATGGCATCATCATCTTCCCCGGCGGCGCCGGCACCGCCGAAGAGCTCCTGTACTTCCTCGGCATCCTGATGCATCCGGACAACAAGGATCTGCCCTTCCCGCTGATCATGACCGGGCCAAAGAAAGCCACGCCCTACCTCGAGCAGCTGCATGAGTTCATCGGCGCCACCCTCGGCCCGCAAGCACAGCAGCGCTGCAAGATCATCATCAACGACCCGAGCCAGGTGGCCCGAGAGATGGCGCAAGGCATCCAGGAGGTCACCCAGTACCGGCGCGAGCAGAATGATGCCTTCCACTTCAACTGGCTGCTGACGATCGACGAGCACTTCCAGCACCCCTTCGAGCCGACCCACGAGAACATGGCCAGCCTCAAGCTGACCCGCAACCAGCCGGTGCACGAGCTGGCCGCACATTTGCGCCGGGCGTTCTCCGGCATCGTCGCCGGCAACGTCAAAGACAAGGGCATCCGCCGCATCGAACTGCACGGCCCCTACGAGATCACCGGCGACCCGGACATCATGCAGCCGCTGGATCGCCTGCTGCAGGCCTTTGTCGACCAGCATCGGATGAAGCTGCCGGGCAACACGGCCTACGTGCCCTGCTACAAACTGGTGACCTGAGCGGCTGTGAAAAACGCTCGCCTACCGCGAGCGCCTGCCTGAGCCTCGCCGCCCAGGGTCAGCCGCTGCGCATTGTCAGCGAAGCCTGGCCGCCCTATATCCATGACGACAACGGCGTACTGCGCGGCCTCGATTACCAAGCCGCGCGCACCGTCCTGCAGCGCCTGGGCGTCGAGGTCGAATGGCAACTGCTGCCGTGGCGACGCTGCCTGCTGGCGCTGGAACAGGCCCGGCGCTTCGCCAACGAACTAGCGCGAGCCGGCCTATGCAGCCCTGCAGACACGCTACAACGACCCCGCTCACGGGCAGCTCCTCAGGTAAGCCGGCAAACCATTAAGCAGGTGAACGCTGCACAAGGGCATCGCTCTGTTATACTCCGACCTTCCCGCCAGGCTTGCGCCCGGATGCTAGTCCCCAGAGACCAGCAGTACCGGACGGGATTGCGCCCCCCAAGCGCGATTCAAGTCAGGCAATACACCCCATAGGGCCTCGCCCTCACTAGACAGGATTACTCATGTCCTTTGCCTCCCTCGGTCTCTCCGAGGCTTTAGTCCGCGCCATCGAGGCAGCGGGCTACACCGAGCCCACCCCAGTGCAACAGCGGGCCATTCCCGCCGTGTTGCAAGGCCGCGACCTGATGGTTGCCGCCCAGACCGGGACGGGTAAAACCGGCGGCTTCGCCTTGCCGATCCTCGAACGGCTGTTCCCCAACGGCCATCCGGATCGCGAGCAGCGGCACGGCCCGAAACAACCGCGCGTACTGGTGTTGACCCCCACCCGCGAACTGGCGGCCCAGGTCCACCAGAGCTTCAAGGTCTATGCCCGTGACCTGAAATTCGTCAGCACCTGCATCTTCGGCGGTGTCGGCATGAACCCCCAGGTGCAAGCCATGGCCAAGGGCGTCGACGTCCTGGTGGCCTGCCCCGGCCGTCTGCTCGACCTGGCCGGCCAGCGCGCCGTGGATTTGTCCCACGTGGAAATCCTGGTGCTGGACGAAGCCGACCGCATGCTCGACATGGGCTTCGTGCATGACGTGAAGAAGGTCCTGGCACGCCTGCCGAGCAAACGGCAGAACCTGCTGTTCTCGGCGACCTTCTCCAAAGACATCACCGACCTCGCCGGCAAGCTGCTGCACAACCCCGAGCGCATCGAGGTCACGCCGCCGAACACCACGGTCGAGCGCATCGAGCAACGGGTGTACCGCCTGCAGGCCAGCCACAAGCGCGCCCTGCTCGCCCACCTGATCAGCGCCGGCGCCTGGGAACAGGTGCTGGTGTTCACCCGCACCAAGCACGGCGCCAACCGCCTTGCCGAGTACCTCGACAAGCACGGCCTGGCGTCCGTGGCGATCCACGGCAATAAGAGCCAGAACGCCCGCACCAAGGCCCTGGCCGACTTCAAGGCCGGTGACGTGCGGATCATGGTCGCCACCGACATCGCCGCCCGCGGCCTGGACATCGACCAGTTGCCGCACGTGGTCAACTTCGAGCTGCCGAATATCGAGGAAGACTACGTCCACCGCATCGGCCGCACGGGCCGTGCCGGCCGTAGTGGCGAGGCGATCTCGCTGGTCGCGCCCGATGAAGAGAAACTGCTCAAGGGCATCGAGCGGATGACCAAGCAGAAGATCGCCGACGGCGACCTGCTCGGTTTCGACGCCAGCACGGTCGAGGCCGAGCGCCCGGAAGTACGCGAACCGCAGAAGCCACGCCAGCCCCGCGGCGCCAAGCCCGCAGGCGAACGCCACGGCGGCGGGCGCAAGGACAAGGGCAAGGACAGCGGCAAGGCCAAGCCCCAGGCCGGCCGCTCGCAGCAGCCACGCGCAGCGCAAACCGGCCGCGCCGCCGCGCCGGCAGTACCGGCCCTGCCGCCGGATAGGGCGCCGGATGAGTTCCGCGACGACGAAATCGATAACTTCGGTAATCGGGCCGACTACGTCAGCCCACACCAGAACAAGCAGCAGAACCGTGGCCGTCGGCCCGGTGCGCCTGCTTCGGGTCCCAGCGCCAGCAACGCTGCTGGCCAGGCTCCGCGTCCACCCAGCAAAAAACCGCGCAGCGGCGCAGGGGCAGGCGCTGGCAACCAAGGCAAGCGCCAGGGCGCTGGCGGCGGCCAAGGGCGCAGCAATGGTTCCGGCCGTGCCCGGCCGCCGCGCGACTCGCGCGAGATCACCACATCGCTCAACCGCGATGAACTGCCACGTCAGGAGGGCGCGGTAAAAAGCCCGCGTGACAAGCAGCCGGTGATCGTGCACAAGGGTTCGCGCAGTACTTTCCCGACGCCCGAGCAGCTCGACCAGCTGCCGAGCAGTCGGCCGCGCGGCGAGAAGCCTGCGCTGCTGACGCGTAATCGTGAAAGCTAAGCAGCACCGTTAACGACAACGCCGACCTCAGGGTCGGCGTTGTCGTATCTACGCAGGCAAAAACGCCGACCCTGGGGTCGGCGTTCTGCACTACGGGCTTGGGCTTACTGGCGCACGCCTTCTACCGAGATGCTCAGCTCGACTTCCGAGGAAGCCGGGCCGAGATCCTTCTCGATGGCGAAATCTTTCAGCTTGAGCGTGGTGCTGCCGGCGAAACCGGCGCGGTAGCCGCCCCACGGATCATCGCCCTGACCAATGAAGGTGGCGGCGATCACCACCGGCTTGGTCACGCCGTTGAGCGTCAGGTTACCGGTGATATCGGCCATGCCTTCGCCGGTGGACTTCACCGAAGTGGACTCGAAGGTCGCCGTCGGGTGCTTGCCGACGCTGAGGAAGTCATCGCTGCGAATGTGCTTGTCACGCTCGGCGTGATTGGTGTCGACGCTGGCCGTGTTGAGGGTGACATTGACCTTGCTGGCCTGCGGGTTCTTGTCGTCGAAGCTGAAGCTGCCGTCGAAATCCTTGAAGGTGCCGTACAGCCAGCTGTAGCCCAGGTGGCTGATCTTGAAATTGACGAAGGCGTGCTGCCCTTCGGTGTCGATGGCGTAATCGGCGGCCGTGGCATGGCCAGCGCCGAGCAGCGCGGAACCGAGAGCCAGGGCGGCGAGGGTCTTCTTCAACATGGACATTCTCCTTGTGAGGTGGGCAAATCGGCACGCGGGTCATTCCACGCACCATAACGGCTGTCAGCGACCGAACATGCGGTTCAGCGTGCGGTCACGGTCGATAAAGTGATGTTTCAGGGCGGCCAGGGCGTGGATACCGGCGAAAATCACCAGGGCCCAACCGAGGTATTCATGCACCAGGCCGGCCACATCTTCCTGGCTGGGAATGCCGGTGATGGTCGCCGGCACCGCGAACAGGCCGAAGACCCCGATACCCCGGCCATCGGCGGTGGAAATCAGGTAGCCGGAGAGCATCAACACGATCAGGCCCAGATAGAGAAAGGCGTGACCGAACCTGGCGCCCAGCCGGGTTAGCCGGTCATGCTCGGGCAAGCTGACCGGCGGCGGGCTGATCCGCCGCCAGAGCATGCGCCCGAGCATCACCACGAACAGCAGGATGCCGATGCTCTTGTGCAGCTCCGGTGCGGTCTTGTACCAGCCGCTGTAGTAATCCAGGCCGACCATCCAGTAGCCCAGGGCGAACAGGCCAAAGACCGCCACCGCCACCAGCCAATGCAAGGCGATGCTGATCACACCGTAATGGGAGGGAGTGTTGCGCCACTGCATCGCGAAGGCTCCGCACAAAAAGATCGACAAGAAAATGATCCGGCAAGGGTAACGGCAAATCTATCGATTAAAAGCGGAATTTTTCGCTTTGAAATATCGAGAAATACGATGTGTAAACCTGGAATTTTTACCCAACCAAATTAGTTCGCCTGGCTTTCCAGAAGTTCAGCCAATGCCTACCGGCGGTATCCCCGAGCGGATAACCTGCGCCACCGCGATCACCGCGCCGACCGGCTGTGGCACCCATCAGCCTGCAGGCATCTGATAGGCTTGGCGCTGATGATTGGGAGAGTGTTTCGATGAGCCTGAACGACCACTGGATGCAGCGCGACCTGAATGTGCTCTGGCATCCCTGCACGCAGATGAAAGACCACGAACAGCTGCCCCTGGTACCGATAAAACGCGGTGAAGGGGTCTGGCTGGAAGACTTCGACGGCAAGCGCTACCTCGACGCGGTCAGCTCCTGGTGGGTCAACGTGTTCGGCCATGCCAACCCGCGGATCAACCAGCGGATCAAGGACCAGGTCGACCAACTGGAACACGTGATCCTCGCCGGTTTCAGCCATGCGCCGGTGATAGAGCTGTCCGAGCGCCTGGTCAAGCTGACCCCGGCCGGCCTGGATCGGGTGTTCTATGCCGACAACGGCTCGTCCTGCATCGAAGTCGCGCTGAAGATGAGCTTTCACTACTGGCTGAATGTCGGCAAACCGGCGAAGAAGCGCTTCGTCACCCTGACCAACAGCTACCACGGCGAAACCATCGCGGCCATGTCGGTCGGCGACGTCGCGCTGTTCACCGACACCTACAAGGCGTTGCTGCTGGACACCATCAAGGTGCCCAGCCCGGACTGCTACCTGCGCCCCGACGGCATGAGCTGGGAAGCGCACTCACGGGCCATGTTCGCCCATATGGAGCAAACCCTGGCCGAGCACGGCCATGAGGTGGCGGCGGTGATAGTCGAGCCGCTGATCCAGGGCGCCGGCGGCATGCGCATGTACCATCCGGTCTACCTCAGGCTGCTGCGCGAGGCCTGCGACCGCTATGGCGTGCACCTGATCCACGACGAGATCGCCGTCGGCTTCGGCCGCACCGGCACCATGTTCGCCTGCGAGCAGGCCGGCATTACGCCGGACTTCCTCTGCCTGTCCAAGGCCCTGACCGGCGGCTACCTGCCGCTGGCCGCCTGCCTGACCACCGACACCATCTACCAGGCGTTCTACGACGACTACAACACCCTGCGCGCCTTTCTCCACTCGCACAGCTACACCGGCAATCCGCTGGCCTGCGCCGCGGCCCTGGCGACCCTGGATATCTTCGAGCAGGACAACGTCATCGAAGCCAACAAGCAGCTCGCCGCGCGCATGACCAGCGCCACCGCGCACCTGGTCGATCACCCGCATGTCGCCGAGGTGCGTCAGACCGGCATGGCCCTGGCCATCGAAATGGTCCAGGACAAGGCGAGCAAGACCGCCTACCCCTGGCAGGAACGCCGTGGCCTCAAGGTCTACCAGCACGCCCTGCAACGCGGCGCCCTGCTGCGCCCGCTGGGCAGCGTGGTGTATTTCCTGCCGCCCTATGTGATCACCGAGGAGCAGATCGACTTCCTCGCCGAGGTGGCCAGCGAAGGCATCGATATCGCCACCCGCAGCACGGTCAGCGTGGCCGTGGGCAATACCCAGTATCCAGACTTTCGCGATCCGGGTTGACGACATGAATCGTGGACGCCTCACCCATCCACCACCGCGATATTGCGGTGGATGAAAAGAGCGTCATCCACCCTACGGAAACCGGTGCGCACGGCGCACCCTACGGCTAGAATTTGCGCCTTTGCTCCAGGTTCGCCTCCTATGCGCCTATCCCGCTTCTTTATCGACGCCCCGCTCTCGCTCGGCCAGCATGAGCTGCCGGAAACCCAGGCCCACTACATCGGCCGCGTGCTGCGCCATGCGGTTGGCGATGCCGTGCAACTGTTCGACGGCAGCGGCAACGAGTTTCTCGGCGAACTGATCGAGGTCGGCAAGAAGAAGGTGCGCGTCGAATTGCGCGAAGCCTTCGCCGGCCTGGCCGAGTCGCCGCTGCATATCCACCTGGGCCAGGGCCTGTCGCGGGGCGAGCGGATGGACTGGGCGATCCAGAAGGCCAGCGAACTGGGGGCCAATGCCATCACTCCGATTGTCAGCGAGCGCTGCGAGGTGCGCCTGAAAGACGAGCGTGCCGACAAGCGCATGGCCCATTGGCGCCAGGTGGCTATCAGTGCCTGCGAACAGTGTGGCCGCTCGGTGATTCCGCTGATTCACCCGCCCCTCGCCCTGGCCGACTGGCTCGAGCAGAGCGAGGCGGAGCTGAAACTGGTGCTGCATCCGCTTGCCGAGCCGCTGGCGGGTCACGCCCGCCCTGCATCGCTGGCCTTTCTGATCGGCCCGGAAGGCGGTCTGGCGGACGCCGAAGTGGCGCAGGCCAAGAGCCACGGTTTCCACGCCGCACGCCTGGGCCCGCGCGTACTGCGCACGGAAACCGCACCGGTGGTGGCGCTCAG
>NZ_JBFIIG010000040.1:0-27437 GCF_041601375.1 Pseudomonas sp.
CTCGACCAGGGCGGAGAGGCCGTACCACTTGCCGCTCTGGAAGCCGACGCGGGTGCGCAGGGTCTGGGCGTTGGCGTTGTTCAGCGCGTTGTCCTGGTCGACGTGTTCGTAGCGGTAGCGCAGGTCGAGGATCGGCTTGCCTTCGCTGATCAGCGTGCTCAGCGGTTGGCTAGCGAAAGCGGCGTGACTGAAGGTGCTGCTGGCAATGGCCAGGGACAAGAGGGAGAGAGTTATCGAGCGCATGGCATGCTTCCTATATGGGCCAAAATCGCAAAAAAAACGTCACGGTTCCCGCGGCTCGAAGATGAGCGGGGTGCCGTGACGTCGTTGTCGGATGTGTGGCAGACACGCCGTTGTGCTGACCGGGGCTGGTCATAGCAGGTGGCGTGCCAGAATATGCAAGTATTTGATTTATTTAGAGTTAGTTGTTTTTTTAGAAGCTTTCGCGATTGATTCATGCACCGTGCTCGCTCGCGGTGCCTTGAGACAGTGCAGCTGTTACGCCTTTATCGTGGGCGACTGTAGCGGGCGCAAAGCGGGCGGACGCGGCAAGCTGATGTCTTATAGCCAAGAGGATTGCCCGCCATGCAACTCGACTTTCACCAGATCGACGCCTTCAGCGATCGCCCTTTCGCCGGCAACCCGGCCATGGTCTATCGCCTGGACAGCTGGCTCAGCGACGCGCTGATGCAGCAGATCGCCGCCGAACACAATCTGGCGGAAACCGCTTTTCTGGTGAGGGAGGGCGCCGCCTGGCATATCCGCTGGTTTACCCCGCTCGCCGAGGTGCCATTGTGCGGGCATGCCACCCTGGCCAGTGCCCATGTGCTGTTCGAGTTGTATGACGAGCCGGGCGCTACGATCGACTTCAGTTGCCAGTCCGGCCCTCTGCGGGTGAGTCGCGAGGCGGGCAGGCTGGTGCTGGATTTCCCGCTGCGCCGGGCCGAACCCTGTGAGTTGACCGCCCAGGTCGAGCAGGCCATGGGCATGCCAGTGCAGACGCTACTGGCACTGAACGGCCCGCAGGGCATTCAGGAACTGTTGGTGGTCCTGCAGTCGGAAGCCGCCGTGCGCGCGTTCCAGCCGAATCTGCCGGCACTGGCCGAGTTGCCGGGTTTGGGGATGCTGATCACGGCGCCAGGCGAACGGCATGACTTCGTCTCGCGCTACTTCGCCCCGGCAATCGGCATCGATGAGGACCCGGTCACCGGCTCGACCCATTGCCTGCTCACACCCTACTGGGCCGAGCGTTTGGGCAAGACCGAGCTGAGCGCCTACCAGTGCTCGGCCCGTGGCGGCGAGTTGCACTGCCGGCTGGAAGGCGAGCGAGTGAAGATCGCCGGTCAGGCGGTATTGGTGGCCAGCGGCCGCTTGTGCTTGAGCGAGGATGTTGGGCTGGGCCAGTAAACGCCGGAGCCGGCGGCATTGGTGCGCACGGCCTAGGCGGCCCCGCGCACCCTAGGTGTTGCATGCAATGCGTGAGGTTGAACAGTCAGTCAACTGGCGCTGCTGTAGCGGCGTATGCCGGAATCGCCGAGGTTGACCTGGGCGGCGATGCTGCCGGGGGCGGGGAACACCACCAGGTGATCGGCCGCCACGCGGATGCCGACGTGTTCGCCTGGGCGGTGGTCGGCATGGCTGGGGAACAGCGATTCCAACAGGCTGCCGGTGGCCAGCTGCAGGCGATACAGGGTGGCGGCGCCGAGGAAGGTCTTGCCGACGATCAGCGCCTTAAGCTCGCTGTCGGGGTCGTAGACGATGTCGTCCGGGCGCAGCAGCACGTCCACCGCGCTGCCGCTCGGCCAGGTGTAGGCGCGGTTGCCGCGAATCAGGCCGAGTTCGGTCTGCACCGAATCGGGGCTGAGCAACTGGCCGCGGATGAAGTAGCCCTGGCCGATGAAGCTGGCGACGAAGGGCGTCAGCGGCTCGTGGTAGAGGTTGTACGGGGTATCCCACTGCTGCAGCCGACCCTCGTGAAAGACGCCGACATGATCGCTGACGGCGAAGGCCTCTTCCTGGTCGTGGGTCACCAGGATGGCGCTGGTGCCGCGGGCCTTGAGGATGTCGCGGACCTCGTGACTCAGGCGTCGACGCAACTCGCCATCGAGGTTGGAGAAGGGTTCGTCGAGCAGCAGCAGGCGCGGCTCCGGGGCCAGGGCGCGGGCCAGGGCCACGCGCTGTTGCTGGCCGCCGGACAGCTCATGGGGATAGCGCTTGCTCAGGTGACTGAGTTTGACCAGCTCCAGCAACTCGCCGGTGATGCGTTGGCAGTTGGCCTGCTGGCGAATGCCGAAGGCGACGTTCTCGGCCACGCTCAGGTGCGGGAACAGCGCATAGTCCTGGAACACCATGCCGATTCGGCGCTTTTCCGGCGCCAGGGTGAAACCGGCGCGGGAGATGATCTCGTCGGCCAGCTGGATCTCGCCTTCGAGCACCGGTTCGAAGCCGGCGATGGCGCGCAGGGTGGTGGTCTTGCCACAACCTGAGGGGCCGAGCAGGCAGCCGATGTCGCCGGCATTGAGGTGCAGATTGAGGTCCTGCACGATCCGGTGTTCGTGGTAGTAGCCACAGCCCAGCTCGCGCAGGTTCAGCAGCGGTTGGCTCATGCGTGGTGGTACGCCGGCTCGACCAGAAACTCGAGCAAGGCCTTCTGTGCATGCAGGCGGTTTTCCGCTTGATCCCAGGCCGCCGAGCGCGGGTCGTCGAGCAGGTCCTGGCTGATTTCCTCGCCACGGTGCGCCGGCAGGCAGTGCAGGAACAGCACGTCTGCGGCGGCGGTATCGAGCAGGGTACGGTTGACCTGATAGGGGGCGAACAACTTGAGGCGCTCGGCGATTTCCTCTTCCTGGCCCATTGAGGCCCAGACATCGGTGCTCACCAGGTGGGCGCCCGCTACCGCCTCGCGCGGGTCGCGCAGGATCTGCACGCGATCGCCGGCAGTGGCCAGGAACTCGGCGTGCGGTTCGTAGCCCTCGGGGCAGGCGACACGCAGTTGGAAGTCGAATTGCTCGGCCGCTTCTATATAGGAGTTGCACATGTTGTTGCCATCGCCGATCCAGGCCACGGTCTTGCCTTTGATGCTGCCGCGCTGCTCGTGGAAGGTCTGCATGTCGGCCAGCAGCTGGCAGGGGTGCAGATCATCGGACAGGCCGTTGATCACCGGCACCCGCGAATTCGCGGCGAATTCGCTCAGGGTGCTGTGGGCAAAGGTGCGGATCATCACCGCGTCGAGCATGCGCGACATGACGATGGCGGCATCGCCGATCGGTTCGCCGCGGCCGAGTTGAGTGTCGCGTGGTGAGAGGAAGATCGCCTGGCCACCCAGTTGGATCATGCCCGCCTCGAACGACAGGCGGGTACGGGTCGAGGCTTTCTCGAAAATCATCCCCAGTACGCGGTTCTTCAGCGGTTCGAACAGCACCCCACGGTTGCGCAAGTCCTTCAGCTCCATGCCGCGGCGGATCAGGCTCACCAGTTCTTGCGGTGTGCAGTCCTTCAGCGAGAGAAAGTGTCTTGCGCTCATGGTTAACTACCTTTTGACAACAGGGCGCAGGTTCAAGGGCCGGATTTAACTGAGAGAACGGCAGAACCTGCGGCTGGGAGCCGCACAGTGCGACGAAACGGGGAAGGCGCGATCTTATAAGGAACGCCGGGCAGGCGCAAACTGTCCAGTCGTTCACAGTTTGAGAGGGGTCGTGTAAGCCATCGCCTAATTCCGCGTGCGAGATGCCGCAAAACCGTTATCTGTCCTTGCTCGCTGCAGACTGAGCTTCTAGGATGCCCGCGCCTTTTCGAGGTAATGCCGCACCCCCGCAAGGGGTATCCATGGAATGTAATGCAAAGGAGTTTTGCATGAAACACATCGCAACTATCGCCACGCTCTCTGCCCTCGCCCTGTTGACCGGCTGTGCCAGCCAGAACGTCAGTCAGCCGACTGCGCCGCTCAATGGTGAAGTGACTACCAATCTGAAGGCCGATGTAAAAGTGGGCGAAACCATCACGGGTCAATCGTCGGTGAACATCCTGTTCAACGTGTTCAAACTGGGTGGCGACAGCCAGTTTGCCGATGGCGTGACCTATGGTGGTAGCGAAGGTGGTTTCGCTCTGGGTCTCGACCCGGTGGCGTCCGCCAAGTCTGCAGCAGCCTACAAGGCCGTTACCACTTCGGGCGCCGACCTGATCGTCGCGCCACGCTACGACGTGCATGTCGAGGATTACTTCGTCTACAAGACCGTCAATGTGAAAGTGACAGGTAAGAAAGGCACCGTGACCGCTATCCGCTAAGCAGACCGCTGTCTGCAGCCCTGAATCGGCCGGCCTGATGCTGGTCGATTCACCAGACGAACGCTGCTGGCGCAGTCCCCCACCAGTCTCCATAGTCATGTGCGTGCCGACCATCGCGGTCGTTTTGAACAAGAATATGAGGCTAGGCCATGACCAAGACCCTCCATCACCGTGCATGCCATCTGTGCGAGGCCATCTGTGGCCTGACCATCGAAACCGAGTTGCAGGCTGACGGCTCGACCCAGATCCGTTCGATCAAGGGCGACGCCCTGGACAGCTTCAGTCGCGGTCACATCTGCCCCAAGGCCGTGGCCCTGCAGGATATCCAGAACGACCCCGATCGTTTGCGCCAGCCCATGCGCCGGATCGGCAGCGAGTGGCAGGCGATCGAATGGGGTGAAGCCTTCGCCCTGGTTGCCGAGCGCCTCGGTGATATCCAGGCGCGGCATGGCGCCAATGCCGTGGCCAGCTACCAAGGCAACCCCAGCGTGCATAACTATGGGCTGTTGACCCACAGCAACTACTTCCTCGGCCTGCTCAAGACCCGCAGCCGCTTTTCCGCCACCTCGGTGGATCAACTGCCGCATCACCTGGTCAGCCTGCAGATGTACGGCCACGGCTTCTTGCTGCCGATCTGCGATATCGACCACACCGACTTCATGCTGATCCTTGGCGGCAATCCCCTGGCCTCCAACGGCAGCATCATGACCGTGCCGGATGTGGAGAAACGCCTGAAGGCGATCAAGGCGCGCGGCGGCAAGGTGGTGGTGGTCGACCCGCGCCGCAGCGAGACCGCGGCTATCGCCGATCAGCACCTGTTCGTGCGCCCCGGCGAGGATGCCGCGTTGCTGTTCGGCCTGCTCAATACCCTGTTCGAAGAAGGCCTGACCCGCGCCAGCCACCTGCCGGTCGCCGGCCTGGACGAGGCCCGCCAAGCCATCGCCGGCTTCACCGCCGAGGCCATGAGCGCGCGTTGCGGTGTGCCGGCGGCAACCATTCGCCAGCTGGCCCGCGATTTCGCCGCCGCCGACAAGGCGGTGTGCTATGGCCGCATGGGCGTGTCCACCCAGGCCTTCGGCACCCTCTGCCATTGGCTGATCCAGTTGATCAACCTGGTCACCGGCAACCTCGACCGCGAGGGTGGAGCGCTGTGCACCGAGGCGGCCATCGACCTGACCACCTCCCGCTCCGGCACCCACTTCGACCGCTGGCGCAGCCGCGTTTCCGGGCTGCCGGAATACAGCGGCGAACTGCCGGTCGCGGCCCTGGCCGAGGAAATGCTGACGGAAGGCGAGGGGCAGATCCGCGCCCTGGTCACGGTCGCCGGCAACCCGGTGCTCTCGACCCCCAACGGCCGCCAGTTGGAGCAGGCACTGGACGGCCTGGAGTTCATGCTCAGCATCGACACCTATATCAACGAAACCACCCGTTACGCCGACCTGATCCTGCCGCCTACCGGACCGCTGGAGCATGATCACTACGACATGACCTTCAACAGCTTCGCGGTGCGCAACGTTGCCCGCTTCAACCTGCCGGTGCTGGAAAAGCCGGCCGGCACCCTGCACGACTGGGAAATCTTCGTCGGACTGGCCAAGGCCTTCGCCGGCAAGCTCGGTGTCGAACTGAAGCCGACCATGGAGCCGGCGCAGATGATCGACATGGGCCTGCGCATGGGCCGCTATGGCGACCAGTCCGAGCAGAAACTGTCCCTGGCCACGCTGCTGGAGCATCCCCATGGCATCGACCTGGGCGCGCTCAAGCCCAACCTGGCCGCGCGCTTGCGCACCCCGGATCGGCAAGTCCAAGCCGCTCCGGCCCTGCTCCTGAGCGATCTGCCGCGCTTCGCCGGGCAGCCGCTGCCTGAGGCCGATGGCCTGCTGCTGATCGGTCGCCGGCATGTGCGCAGCAACAACTCCTGGATGCACAACTATCACCGCCTGGTGAAGGGCAAGCCGCGCCATCAACTGCTGATGAATCCGGCCGATCTGGATCGGCGCGGTCTGGCCGACGGCCAGTTGGTCAGCGTACGTTCGCGGGTCGGCGCGATCGAAGTGGAAGTCGCCGCCAGCGACGAGATGATGCCCGGCGTGGTCAGCCTGCCGCACGGCTGGGGGCATGCCCGCCCCGGCGTACAATTGACCATTGCCAGCGCCCAGCCCGGCGCCAGCGCCAACGACCTGACCGACGAGCGCCAGCTCGATGCCCTGTCCGGCAACGCGGCGCTCAATGGCGTAGCGGTCGAGGTCTGCGCCGCTTGACCCTGTAGCCACTGCGCACCGCTCTGCGCGGCGGCGCTTGGGGTCGAAGGGCCTTTTGTCCACTCGCTGACATCCGGCGGGCCAAGGCCGAGCATTGCGCTCGGCTTTTCGCTACAATGCCGCCATCGTGCCGACCCGTGAGTCGGGAAGTTTAGACCTGAGGTGCCCCATGGATATCATCGAAACCATCAAAGAACAGATCGCCAACAACACCGTTCTGCTGTACATGAAAGGCTCGCCGAATGCCCCGCAGTGCGGCTTTTCCTCCAAAGCCGCGCAAGCCGTGATGGCCTGTGGCGAAAAATTCGCCTATGTCGACATCCTGCAGAACCCGGAAATTCGCGCCAATCTGCCGAAGTACGGCAACTGGCCGACCTTCCCGCAGCTTTGGGTTGGCGGCGAACTGGTCGGCGGCAGCGACATCGTCGCCGAGATGTTCGAGAAGGGTGAGCTGCAGACCCTGATCAAGAACGCCGCGCAGAAAACTGACGCCTGAGTCGGCTTTTTGTCGAAAAACCCCGCTACGGCGGGGTTTTTTCTGCGTGAGCGCATGGTCATGGCTGAGGTAAACGGGCTATGACTCAGCTGGGTGTTGCATAGGGGCGCCCGCTGTTGTGGGGGCGCCTGGTCTTTATTGGCAAATTAAGCGGTGGCCCCGCGAGCGGCCGATGCCTGTGCGTCGCGTCCTGCGGTTTATCCAGGCTATCCAGGGTAATTCGACATGCCGGTGATAACACCGCCGCAAGCATCGCCGCAGCGCCAGGCCACGGTAAGCAGGCGCCTTGAGGGGATTTGCGCTTGCAACACCTGATAACTGCTGCCGAGCCAACAAAAACGGGAGCCTCTCGGCTCCCGCTGAATTAGCGCGATAGGCTGTCAATCGTCCATCTGCGACTGCAGATAGTTCTGCAGGCCGACCTTGCCGATCAGTCCGATCTGGGTTTCCAGCCAGTCGATGTGCTCTTCTTCCGAGCAGAGAATCTCTTCCAGCAGCTCGCGGCTGGCGTAGTCGCCGATGCTCTCGCAGTAGGCGATCGCCGCCTTCAGGTCGACGTGGGCCTTGTGCTCGATCTTCAGGTCGCACTCGAGCATTTCCTGGGTGTTTTCACCGATCAGCAGTTTGCCGAGGTCTTGCACGTTCGGCAGGCCTTCGAGGAAGAGGATGCGCTTGATCAGCCTGTCCGCATGCTTCATCTCGTCGATGGATTCGTGGTACTCGTGCTCGCCGAGTTTCTTCAGGCCCCAGTCTTCGTACATCCGTGCGTGCAGGAAGTACTGGTTGATGGCGACCAACTCGTTACCGAGAACCTTGTTCAGATGCTGGATGACTTTCTTATCGCCTTTCATGGTCTGAGCTGCCTTGCTGGGAAAGTAGATGGGAAATTTTGGGCCGAGCAGTACCGTCTGTCAAACCTAAGTATTTGAAATTTCGTTAGAAATAAACGTTAAAAAGAATGATTTGCCTCCGTATCCAGAGCTTAAACGCTTGAATTACAGGCATAAAAAAACCGGACGCAGGTCCGGTTTCTTACATCGTCTGACTCAGGCCGCGACAAAATTCGCTGGATAGGCCAGGGCGGCCTGACTGCTCTGCACTTCGCTCAGGGTATCGCGAACCACTTGCTTGGCCAGACAGGCACATTTGCCGCATTGGCTGGCGACACCGAGGGTGGTGCGCACATCACGGTAACTGCAGCAACCTTCAAAGATTGCGTCGCGGATCTGGTGGTCGGTGACACCTTCGCAGAGGCAGACGTACATGGGATTAGACTCGTCGCAGTGCAGTGGTTGGTTGCGCTCGATACTAATGCTAATGAGAATGCTTGTCAAAACTCTATTCCGCGTTGGTGGCCGAAATTGAGTGAAGCGGATGAACGGTCGAGGCGGGGTGGGCCAGCCGGCCTCGCCCAGCGCTTGATCGACCACAGCTCCCTACCAGCAGGAAGAAAGGCGACAAAGGCATGCCGTAAGGCGTGGCCAAGTACCTGATCGAGTACGCCGCCAGCCTGCAAGGCGTCCTGGAGCCACAAAAAACCGGCGATATGCCGGTTTTTTGTGGCTGGGCTTGTTGTAGGAGCGGTCGCCTCGTCTTCGACGGAGCGCTGTCGCGCAGCAAACGGGAGGGAATCGTGTCTGGGCACCTTTAGGAGCGGCCGGGCGGCGTTCCGCCGGGCGGTACTCCGCTTCAGCCGCGAATTCTTCGATGCACAGCACAGCTTCGCGGCTAAAGCCGCTCCTACGGATTTGGGAGAGGTTTCAGTCGTCGAAGTCGTGCCAGCCGCCCATCTCCTTCCAGCGGTTGACGATGCCGCAGAACAGTTCGGCGGTTTTTTCGGTGTCGTAGCGCGCCGAGTGGGCTTCGCGGCCGTCGAACTCGATGCCGGCGGCCTGGCAGGCTTTGGCCAGTACGGTCTGACCGTAGGCGAGGCCGGCGAGGGTGGCGGTGTCGAAGCTGGAGAAGGGGTGGAAGGGGTTGCGCTTGATGTCGCAGCGCATCACGGCGGCATTGAGGAAGCCGAGGTCGAAGCTGCTGTTGTGCCCGACCAGGATCGCCCGCTTGCAGCCGTTGGCTTTCAGCGACTTGCGCAGGCTGCGGAAGATCTCGCTCAGCGCGTGTTCTTCGCTGACCGCCATGCGCAGCGGGTGATCGAGCTTGATCCCGGTGAAGTCCAGTGCTGCCTGTTCGATATTGGCGCCAGCGAAGGGCTCGACGCGGAAGAACAGGGTGTGCTCGGGGTAGAGGAAGCCGCCTTCATCCATGCCGATGGTGGTGGCGGCGATTTCCAGCAGGGCGTCGGTGGCGCAGTTGAAGCCGCCGGTTTCCACGTCCACCACGACCGGCAGGTAGCCGCGAAAGCGTTCCGCCATCGGATGGCGCGAGCCGCTACCGGCATTCGGGTGATCCAGCTCGGTGTCGAAGTGTTCGCCGCTCACGCGTTGTGCTCCAGCAGGCGCCAGCGCAGTTTTTCACCAGCGCGCAGCGGGATTACGGTTTGATCGCCCAGCGGCAACTCGCCAGGCACGATCCAGTCTTGACGAACCAGGGTGATGGTCTCGCTGTTGCGCGGCAGGCCGTAGAAGTCGGGGCCAAACTGGCTGGCGAAGGCCTCGAGCTTGTCCAGCGCATTGCGCTGCTCGAACGCCTCGGCATACAGCTCGAGGGCGGCAAAGGCGCTGTAGCAACCGGCACAACCGCAGGCGGCCTCCTTGGCGTGCCGGGCATGCGGCGCCGAGTCGGTGCCGAGGAAGAACTTGGCGCTACCGCTGGTGGCGGCGTCGAGCAGGGCTTCCTGGTGCACATTGCGCTTGAGAATCGGCAGGCAGTAGAAGTGCGGGCGGATGCCGCCGACCAGCATGTGGTTGCGGTTGTACAGCAGGTGGTGGGCGGTGATGGTCGCGCCGACGTTGGCCGGTGCGGCATTGACGAACTCGACCGCGTCACGGGTGGTGATGTGCTCGAACACCACCTTGAGGGTCGGGAAGCGCTCGACCACCCGGCTCAGCTGTTCGTCGATAAAGTATTTTTCGCGGTCGAAGACATCGACTTCGCTGCGCGTCACTTCCCCGTGCACCAGCAGCGGCAGGCCGATTTCGGCCATGACCTCGAGGGTCGGGAAGATCTTGTCGATGCTGGTCACGCCGGAATCGGAGTTGGTGGTGGCGCCGGCCGGGTAGAGCTTGGCGGCATGCACAAAGCCCGAGGCCTTGGCGGCGCGCACATCGGCCGGGCTGCTCAGGTCGGTGAGATAGAGCACCATCAAGGGCTCGAAACGACTGCCGGTCGGGCGGGCGGCGAGAATCCGCTGGCGGTAGGCATCGGCCTCGCTGGCATTGCGTACCGGCGGCACCAGGTTGGGCATGATGATGGCGCGGGCGAAGGTCCGGGCGGCGTCGGCGACCGTGTGCGGCAGCACGGCGCCATCGCGCAGGTGAATATGCCAGTCGTCGGGACGCAGCAAAGTGAGGCGGTCGGTCATGGAGGTTTCCAGGCGGGCATTACGTGCCGGGAATGCTACCGGAAAAGCCCTGTCAGGGCACGCCGAAAGCGGTTCGTGGGCGATGAGCTGTCGCGGTAAAAGCCAGGCGGAGCAACCGACCAAGCGGGAAACCGAGCCGGCGGGCCGGTCGCGCCGAGCCCGCTGGCGCAATCGACGGCTCAAGTTTTGCCCGGCGGCACCGATAGTCAGAGGGTAGGTGGTATTTTCTGGAGTCTTCCGTGCGCCCGCTTTCACTCGTCCTCTTGTGCCTGTTGGCCAGTCAGCCAGCGTTAGCCATCACCTTTCAGACCCGTTTGGAGAAGGTCGAGTGGGCGGTTGCCGGTGACCAGTTCGAGTGTCGCCTGAGCCAGCCGATCACCGATTTCGGCGCGGGAGTCTTCGTGCGCCGGGCTGGCGAGCAGGCGACCTTCAATCTGCAGGCGCCCGAGCGATGGCTGGGCGCCGGTTCGGCAACCCTGCTGGCGGCGGCGGCGCCCTGGCAACCGGGGCGCGGTGATATCAACCTGGGCTCGGTCAGGATCGGCGGCGGTGAGATGCCGTTCAGCAGCACTCAGGAGCAGGCCGGTCGTCTGCTCACCGGTTTGCTCGAGGGGCGTAGTCCGCTGATCCGTCATCGCTCCCGGCATGCCGGCGACAGCCTCGAAGTGCGCTTGCTTCCGGTCAGGTTCCGCCAGGCCTACAACGATTATCTGGCCTGTACGGCCAAGTTGTTACCGGTCAATTTCGAGCAGATCCGTCAGTCCCATGTTGGCTTTCCGGGCGGTGGCGTGGACCTGGCACCGCTGGCCCAGGCCAAGCTGGACAGCATCCTCAGCTATCTCAAGGCCGACCCCAGCGTCAATCGCATCGAGCTCGACGGCCATGCCGACAACAGCGGCAATCGCCTGACCAATCGCGACCTGTCGCGGCGCCGCGCCCTGGCGGTGATGGAGTACCTGAAGGCCAATGGCGTGCCGGCCGAGCAGATCACCCTGCGTTTTCATGGCGAACGTTACCCGCTGGCGCCGAATAACAGTTCAGCCAATCGCGCCAAGAACCGCCGGGTGACCGTGGCGTTGGCGCGTGTCGCCGAGCCGGCTGGAGCGCCTGAACCCCCGCTGTAGCGCTGCCTGCAATGGCGTCCTCAAGCGAGACGAGGAGGGTGGGCCGCTGCCCGGCATCGGCGCTTCGTCGTCACAGGCTGTCGTGGCGCTGTAAATCATCCTGCGTGACCAGTAGAATCACGGGTTTTCCCGAACAACCCCGTGGAGTTGATTGGCATGGCCGACGTAAACAAGGTAGTCCTGGCATATTCCGGTGGCCTGGACACCTCCGTGATCCTCAAGTGGCTGCAAGACACCTATAACTGCGAAGTGGTGACCTTCACCGCCGACCTCGGTCAGGGCGAAGAAGTCGAGCCGGCCCGCGCCAAGGCCAAGGCCATGGGCGTCAAGGAAATCTACATCGACGATCTGCGCGAAGAGTTCGTCCGCGACTTCGTCTACCCGATGTTCCGCGCCAACACCGTCTACGAAGGTGAGTACCTGCTGGGTACCTCCATCGCCCGTCCGCTGATCGCCAAGCGCCTGATCGAGATCGCTAACGAGACCGGCGCCGACGCCATCTCCCATGGCGCCACCGGCAAGGGCAACGATCAGGTGCGTTTCGAGCTGGGCGCCTACGCGCTCAAGCCCGGTGTAAAAGTCATCGCACCATGGCGCGAATGGGACCTGCTGTCGCGCGAGAAGCTGATGGACTACGCCGCCAAGCACGAGATCCCGATCGAGCGTCACGGCAAGAAGAAGTCGCCGTACTCCATGGATGCCAACCTGCTGCACATCTCTTATGAAGGCGGCGTGCTGGAAGACACCTGGACCGAGCACGAAGAAGACATGTGGAAGTGGACCGTCTCCCCCGAGGCGGCGCCGGACGCCCCGACCTATCTCGAACTGACCTACCGCGCCGGCGACATCGTCGCCATCGACGGCAAGGAAATGAGCCCGGCCACCGTATTGGCCGAGTTGAACCGCATCGGCGGCGAGAACGGCATCGGTCGCCTGGATATCGTCGAGAACCGCTTCGTCGGCATGAAGTCGCGCGGCTGCTACGAGACCCCCGGCGGCACCATCATGCTCAAGGGCCACCGCGCCATCGAGTCGATCACCCTGGACCGCGAAGTCGCTCACCTGAAAGACGAGCTGATGCCGAAATATGCCAGCCTGATCTACAACGGCTTCTGGTGGAGCCCCGAGCGTCTGATGCTGCAACAGATGATCGACGCTTCCCAGGCCAGCGTGAACGGCGTGGTACGCATGAAACTGTACAAGGGCAACGTGATCATCACCGGTCGCAAGTCCGACGATTCGTTGTTCGATGCCAATATCGCCACCTTCGAAGAAGACGGCGGCGCCTACAACCAGCAGGACGCCGCGGGCTTTATCAAGCTCAACGCACTGCGCATGCGCATCGCAGCTGGCAAGGGCCGCAAGCTGCTCTGAGTGGCGGCGCCAAGCTGCAAGTTCTAAGCTTCAAGCTCAGCAGACCCCCGGCCATAAGCCGGGGTTTGCATTTATAGGGTCGTAAAGAGGAGAACCTCGATGAGACTGTTGCACACCATGCTGCGAGTCGGCGATCTGGATAAATCCATCGCCTTCTACACCGACGTGCTGGGCATGACCCTGTTGCGGCGCAAGGACTACCCGGACGGCCAGTTCACCCTGGCCTTCGTCGGCTACGGCGACGAGGCGCACAACAGCGTGATCGAGCTGACCCATAACTGGGGCGTGGACAGCTACGAGCTAGGCACCGGCTACGGCCATATCGCCCTGGAAGTGGCGGATGTCTACAAGGCCTGTGACGACATCCGTGGCCGTGGCGGCAAGATCACCCGCGAGCCGGGGCCGATGAAGCACGGCAGCAGCATCCTGGCCTTCGTCGAAGACCCGGACGGCTACAAGATCGAGTTGCTGTCGCCGACGCGCAAGGACTGACGTTCCCTGGCTGGCACCTGCAGGTGCGGCCGATGAAAACGAAAAAGCCCCGCAGATCCGCGGGGCTTTTTCGTATCGGCTGGAGGCTTACAGGTCGAAGTCATATTCGGCCAGTTGTTTGTGCAAGCGCCGCTCTTCGAGGAAGTTGTCGATGACGCGCCGTTTGGTCAGATTGGTTTTGGCGACTTCCACAGGGGCATCGCCATCGTCCGCATCTTCTGCGACAAAGTCTTCGTCGAGCTCGAGGTCTTCTTTACCAGTGCTCATGTTTTCCACTCCCGGCTGCAAGGGCCATTTGCGCACCTTATAGCGGCAAAATCGGGTCGGGTAAAAAAGATTTTTTCAATCGATCAGGCGTCGAATTATTGAAAGCTCAATCGTCCGAGGTTTTGTGCTTGTATTCGCACAGGTCTTCGATGCGGCAACTGCCGCAGCGCGGCTTGCGCGCCTGGCACACGTAGCGGCCATGGAGGATCAGCCAGTGGTGTGAATCGAGGAGAAATTCCTTGGGCACGAACTTCAGCAACTTCTTTTCCACCTCCAGCACATTCTTGCCGGGGGCGATGCCGGTGCGGTTGCTGACCCGGAAAATATGCGTATCCACGGCCATGGTCAGCTGGCGAAAAGCGGTGTTGAGCACCACGTTGGCGGTCTTGCGACCGACCCCGGGCAAGGCCTCGAGCGCCTCGCGGGTCTGCGGCACCTGGCCGCCATGCTTTTCCACCAGGAGGCGGCAGGTCTCTATGACGTTCTTCGCCTTGCCGTTGTACAGACCGATGGTCTTGATGTACTCGGACAGACCCTCGACGCCCAGGGCATAAATCGCCTCGGGGGTGTTGGCCACCGGGAACAGCTTGGCGGTGGCCTTGTTGACCCCGACATCGGTGGCCTGGGCCGAGAGGATCACCGCGATCAGCAACTCGAAAGGCGAGCTGTAGGTCAGCTCGGTTCTGGGTTGCGGGTTGTCTTCTTGCAGGCGACGGAAGATCTCGTAGCGCTTGGCCGCGTTCACTCGATAACTCCGGTGACCCTGACCCGACGGCTTTGTCCCGGTGTTTGCGGCTGCCTGGCCTTGGCGCGTTCGGCAAGGGCTTCGTCGATGCGGTTCTTGCCGGCAATCAGCAGGCCCAGAACGATAAAGGCGCCTGGCGGCAGAATGGCCAGCAGGAAGCCTTTGTAGTCGGTGAAAAGGCTCAGCTGCCAGTCGGCTGCGATCGGGCCGAACAGCAGGTGCATGTTGGCGAACAGCGCGCCGGTGCCGAACAGCTCGCGCAGGGCGCCAATCATGACCAGCACCACGCCGAAACCGACGCCCATGACCAGGCCGTCATAGGCCGCCCGTCCCGGGTCGTTCTTCGCCGCGAAGCCGTCGGCGCGACCGAGGATCACGCAGTTGGTGGTAATCAGCGGGATGAAGATGCCGAGGATCTGGTACAGCTCGTAGGTGAAGGCCTGCATCAGCAGTTCGATGCAGGTGGTCAGGGCGGCGATGATCATCACGAAGGCCGGCAGGCGCACGGCGGTATTGACCACGCCGCGCACCAGCGACACCGCGGTGTTGGAGCAGACCAGCACTACCGCGCTGGCCAGCGCCAGGCCCAGGGCGTTGACCGTGGAGTTGCTGACGCCGAGCAACGGGCAGAGGCCGAGCAGCTGCACCAGCGCCGGGTTGTTCTTCCACAGGCCGTTAAAGGTGATATCGCGATAGCTGGGGCTGCTCATGGCGCGGTTCCTCGGTCGTCAGGGGCGCTGCTGTCGCCCTCGCTGGCCGGCAGGCCGACGGCGCTAGCGGCGGGTGCATCGCTGGCCGCAGAGCCGGACAAGGGATTATCGCTGGCAATGGCCGAGGTGCCGGCGACCAGCAGTTCGGCGCGATGCTGATCGAAATATAACAGCGCGTTATGCACTGCTTTGACCACCGCGCGCGGGGTGATGGTGGCACCGGCGAACTGATCGAACTCGCCGCGATCCTTCTTCACCGCCCAGCCGGATTCGCTTGGATCGCTCAGCGATTTGCCGACGAAGCCCTGGATCCAGTTGCTTTTGCTCAGTTCGACCTTGTCGCCCAGGCCGGGGGTTTCTCGGTGGCTGAGCACGCGCACGCCGGCCAGGCGGCCATCGGCACGAATGCCGACCATCAAGCGGATCGCGCCGCTGTACCCGTCCGGCGCGGTGGCCTGGAGGATCACCGCGCTGGGCTTGCCGTCCTTCAGGCCGATATAGGCGGTTTGCGGCAGTTTGTTGCCGAGCAGCAGGGGATCATGCACCTGGATGGTGTTGTCCAGCAGATGATTGTCGTAGCTGTCCGTCGGCAGGACTTCCTCCAGGGTGCGCATTTGCGCCTGGTGCTGGGACGCCGCGATCTGCTTGGCGGTGGCGAGTTGCACCAGCGCCACCACGCCGACCGTGACCACGGCGAAGAGGCCGAGCACCAGGCTGTTTTTCAGCATCGAACGACTGATTTCCGGGAGCATTCTCTATTCTCCCAGCCCGAAGCCGCGAGTCGGTTTGCGATGACCGTAGGTGCGCGGCCTCGTGTAGTAGTCGATGGTCGGCGCCGCCAGGTTCATCAGCAGCACGGCGAAGGCCATGGCATCCGGGTAGCCGCCCCAGGCGCGGATCACATAGAGCAGCACGCCGACTCCGGCGCCGAAAATCAGCCGGCCGAGGTTGCTGGTGGCGCCGGAGACCGGGTCGGTGACGATGAAAAAGGCGCCGAGCATGGTGGCGCCGGTGAGCAGGTGAAACAGCGGCGAGCCGTTGGAATCCGAACCCGAACCGTTCCAGAACAGCAGGCTCATGAGCGCCAGGGCGGCGAGCATACCCACGGGCGCGTGCCAGGTGAACAGGCGCTTGTAGAGCAGATAGAGGCCGCCGGCGAGAAAGGCCAGATTGACCGCCTCGACCGCGTTACCACCGAAGCGGCCAAACGCCGGGCTCTGTGCCCAGAGTTCGTCCATGGTCAGGCTTTTATTGATCTTGATGGCATCCAGTGCGGTGGCCTGGGTCCAGCCATCGGGCAGGGCGGCCAGGCCGAGAATGTGCTGCAGGCCATCGAGCAGGCCGACCGTATACGGCGCCGGCCAACTGGTCATTTCCACCGGGAAGGAGATCAGCACCACCACATAACCGAGCATCGCCGGGTTGAACGGGTTCTGCCCTAAGCCGCCGTACAGTTGCTTGCCGAAGACGATGGCGAAGCCAGTGGCGATCAGGGTCAGCCACCAGGGCGAATAGGGCGGCAGGGCCAGGGCCAGCAGCATCGCGGTGACCAGGGCGCTGTAGTCCTTGAGGAAGAAGCCCAGGGGGCGCTGGCGCAGGGCCAGGATCGCCGCCTCGAAGCCCAGGGCGCAGGCGCTGGCCCAGAGCAGGTTGATCAGGGTGCCGAAGCCGAACAGCCAGGTCAGCGCCAGGATGCCGGGCACGGTGGCCAGCAGTACCTGCAGCATCACCTGCTGGGTGCGATTGCTGCCCTTGGCGTGGGGCGATGTGATACGGGGCAGGGCCATTGGCTCTCCGGTTGGTGTATTGGGTCGGCTGCGCGGTGCGCGGCCTTAACAGCGGTTCAGGATCCTAGCCCGGCTGTCGGCTAGTCGGCATGTTCCTGCAGTTTCTGTTCGGCTTGCTCCAGACGCTGACGGGCGGCGGCCAGGGCATCGCTGGCGCTGCTCTCGTCGCGTTCCAGCTTGCGCAGGTCGGCGCGGGCGAAGGCCACTTCGGTTTTCAGGCTGCGGGTGGCGTCGTCGGTCGCGCGCACCAGCGTCGGCGCAGGCTTGCCGGACGCCGCTTCGGCGGCGTGCAGGGCCTGTTCGGCCTGGGCCAGCGCATCGCGCAGACGGCCCAGTTCGGCATCATCGCTGCCGGCTTTCTCGGCTTTTCTCAGCTCGGCGCGTTTCATTGCCAGTTCGATCTTGGCCTTCTTCAGAGCGCCGTCGTCGACCGGTGTTGCCGGCGGGGCGGTTTGCAGGCCGGCCAAAGCCTTTTCCGCCTCTTCGAGCTGTTGGCGCAAGCGGGCCAGTTCGGCCTGTTGGTCGTCGTCCGGGGCCTCGAGTTTCTCCAGCTTGCGCAGCTGGGCGCGGAGCATGGCGGCGTCGATCTTGGCTTTCTTCAGGGCGCCGTCGTCGACCGGCATTGCCGGCGGGGCGGCCTGACTTTGCAGCTCGGCCAGGGCCTTTTCCGCCTGTTCGAGCTGCTGGCGCAAGCGGGCCAGTTCGGCCTGCTGGTCGTCGTCCGGGGCCTCGAGTTTCTCCAGCTTGCGCAGCTGGGCACGGAGCATGGCGGCGTCGATCTTGGCCTTCTTCAGGGCGCCGTCGTCGACCGGCATTGCCGGCGGGGCGGCCTGGCTTTGCAGTTCGGTCAGGGCCTTTTCCGCCTCTTCGAGCTGCTGGTGCAGGCGCGCCAGTTCGGCCTGCTGGTCGTCGTCCGGGGCCTCGAGTTTCTCCAGCTTGCGCAGCTGGGCGCGGAGCATGGCGGCGTCGATCTTGGCCTTCTTCAGGGCGTCGTCGTCGACCGGAGTTGCCGGCGGGGCGGCCTGGCTTTGCAGCTCGGCCAAAGCCTTTTCCGCCTCTTCGAGCTGCTGGCGCAGGCGCGCCAGTTCGGCCTGCTGGTCGTCGTCCGGGGCCTCGAGTTTCTCCAGCTTGCGCAGCTGGGCGCGGAGCATGGCGGCATCGATCTTGGCCTTCTTCAGGGCGCGGTCGTCGACCGCAGGCGTAGCCGGCGCGGCGGCTGGGCTGGCCGTCACGGCCGCATCCAGGGCCCGTTTTGCGGCTGTTGCGGCACCGCGCAACTGGTCGACCTGGGCCTGCATCTCGGGCGTGGCGTGGGCCGCCAGTTGCTTCTCGGCCTTCTTCAGCGCGACCTGGGCCATGCTGGCCTCGATCTTGAGTTTCTTCAGCTCATCGCCGAGGCCGACCGGTTTGGCAGCCTGCGCGTCTTCAGTGCCCGCTGGCGCTGCGGCCTGGGCGGCCTTGGCGCGGGCGGCCTTCTCGGCGCGGGCCTTGCGCTCGGCTTCCTTCTGCTCTTCGGCGCGGCGCAGACGCTCCTGGCGCAGCTCGAAGCGCTGCTTGGATTGTTCGGCCTTGAGCTGCTTCTGTTCCAGGTCGCGAATTTCGCCCTTGGCCGCCCGGTAGTACTGCACCAGAGGGATGCTCGACGGGCAGACATAGGCGCAGGCACCGCATTCGATGCAGTCGAACAGGTTGTGCGCCTTGAGCTGCTCGTGTTCCTGGCCGATTGCGAAGAAGTGCAGCTGCTGCGGCAGCAGGCTGGCCGGACAGACCTCGGCGCACTCGCCGCAGCGGATGCAGGGCATGGCCGGCGGCGGTGGCGGTAATTCGGCGTGGGTCGACGCGAGCAGGCAGTTGCTGGTCTTGATCAGCGGCACGTCGAAGTCGGGCAGGGTAAAGCCCATCATCGGCCCGCCCATGATCAGGCGGTCGAGCTTGCCGCGATCGAGGCCGGCAAACTCCAGCAGCTCGCCCACCGGGGTACCGAGCAGCGCCTCGACGTTCATCGGTCGGGCCAGGGCTTCACCGGTAAGGGTGGTGATGCGCGAGATCAGCGGTTTGCCGAGGACCACCGCATCGTGGACGGCTTTGCAGGTGCCGACGTTCTGGCAGAGGATACCGATATCCGCCGGCAGACCGCCGCTGGGTACTTCGACGCCGGTGAGGATCTGGATCAGCTGCTTCTCGCCGCCCGAGGGGTATTTGGTCGGGAAGACCCGCAGTTGATAGCTGCGCTCGCTCAAGGCCGCACGCAGTGCGGCTATGGCTTCTGGTTTGTTGTCTTCGACGCCGATCAGCACCCGATCGGGCTGGATCAGTTGGGCGAGGATGTCGATGCCGGAGATCAGCTGCTGGGTGCGTTCGCGCATCAACAGGTCGTCGGCGGTGATATAGGGCTCGCACTCGGTGCCGTTGATCACCAGCGTATGGACCTTCTGGGTCGGCCGGGCGTTGAGCTTGACCGCCGCGGGGAAGCCGGCGCCGCCCAGGCCGCTGATCCCGGCCTGGCGAATCATCTCCAGCAGGCTGGCGTTTTCCAGGTGGCGGTAGTCCGGGCAGGGCGTCAGGTCGCACCACTGGTCCAGGCCGTCGCTGTCGATGACGATGGCCGGGACGAGCATGCCGGAGACATGCGGATAAGGCTGCGGTCCGATAAAACTGATGGTGCCGGAGGTCGGTGCATGCAGCGGCACGCTGACGAAGCCATTGGCAGCGGCGATCAGCTGCCCCTTGAGTACCCGCTGGCCCAGCTCGACCACCGGCTCGGCCGGTGCGCCTATGTGCTGGTTGAGCGGCAACACCAGGCGCTTGGGCAGTGGCGCGGACTGGATCGACGTACGGTTGGAGAGTTGCTTGCGCTCCGGCGGATGAATGCCGCCGGGAATATCCCAAACCAGGGGTTGCATCGCCGTCATGCTGCCTGCTCCCGATCGCTGGCGATCAACTGGCCGGGTGGCAGGGGTTTGTTCCACTTCCAGTTTTGCACGCTGCTGCCCAGCGGGATCATGTCGATGCAGTCCACCGGGCAGGGTTCGACGCAGAGGTCGCAGCCGGTGCATTCGGAGACGATCACCGTGTGCATCTGCTTGGCCGCACCGACAATGGCGTCCACCGGGCAGGCCTGGATGCACTTGGTGCAGCCGATGCACTCGGGCTCGCGGATGTAGGCGACCATCTGCGGTTTTTCGCCTTCCACGGCGTCAAGCGGTTCGGCCTCGACATCCAGCAGGTCGGCCAGTGCCTGGATGGTCGCTTCGCCGCCCGGCGGGCACTTGTTGATCTTGTCGCCGCCGGCAATCGCCTCGGCGTAGGGCTTGCAGCCGGGGTAGCCGCACTGGCCGCACTGGGTCTGTGGCAGCAGGGCATTGATCTGCTCGGCGATCGGGTTGCCTTGGACCTTGAAGCGCACCGCGGCGAAACCGAGGATGGCACCACAGACTAGGCAGAGCGAGAGCAATGCCAGAATGGCGATCAGGACCATGCTCATAACTTGATCAGCCCGGTAAAGCCCATGAACGCCAGCGACATCAGGCCGGCGGTGACCATGCCGATGGCCGCGCCCTGGAAGGTCTTCGGCACGTCGGCGATGGCGATGCGCTCGCGCATGGCGGCGAACAGCACCAGCACCAGGGAGAAGCCGAGGCCGGCGGCGAAGCCCGTGGCGGTGGCGTGGATAAAGGTGAACGCCTCCTTGTTGGCATTGAGCAGGGCCACGCCGAGGACGATGCAGTTGGTGGTGATCAGCGGCAGGAAGATGCCGAGCACGCGGTACAGCAGCGGGCTGGTCTTGTTCACCACCATCTCGGTGAACTGCACGGTCACCGCGATCACCAGGATAAAGCTGATGGTGCGCAGAAACTCCAGATCCAGCGGCTTGAGCACGTATTGCTGGACCAGGTAGCTGCACATGGCCGCCAGGGTCAGGACGAAGGTGGTGGCCAGGGACAGGCCGATGGCCGTCTCGATTTTCTTCGACACGCCCATGAACGGGCACAGGCCGAGGAACTGCACCAGCACGAAGTTGTTGACCAGGATGGCGCTGACCATGATCAAGGCGAGTTCGGTCATTGCGGGTTCCGTTGGTGGACAGGCAAGGCCGTGGTGAAAGGGGTGTCTATTATCGGGAAGCCGGTCCGGCCACACAAGCCGGATCACTGTTCCTGAGGGGCCGACATAAGATTAGAAGCCTGTCCGGGAAGCGCAGCTGTCGCGCATCGTAGGTTGGCGCTGAGGAACGAAGCCCAACAGAATCAGCTTTGTCGGGCTTCGTGGAGCTCAGTCAGGGTGGTCCGGGCCAACCTACGCGGCGTTATGGGCATCTCTGTCGGGTGCGTCTATTTGACCCGCTGGCCCGGCTTGGCGCCGCTGTCCGGGCTGAGCAGGTAGATTTCCTCGCCGCCGGGGCCGGCCGCCAGGACCATGCCTTCGCTGATGCCGAACTTCATCTTGCGTGCGGCCAGGTTGGCCACGTACAGGGTCAGGCGGCCTTCCAGCTGGCTCGGGTCGGGGTAGGCACTCTTGATTCCAGAGAATACGTTGCGTTTGGCGCCGCCGATGTCCAGGGTCAGGCGCAGCAGCTTGTCGGCGCCTTCGACGAACTCGCACTTCTCGATCAGGGCGATGCGCAGATCAACCGCGGCAAAGGCGTCGAAGGCGATCTCGGCCGCCAACGGGTCTTTTGCCAGCTCGCCGTTGTCTCGGGGAGCGTTCTCCTGGGGCGTGTGGCCGGTTTCGCTGGCGGCGAGGTCTTCTTTGGAGGCTTCGATCATGGCGTCGATTTTCGCAGGCTCGATTCGGGTCAGCAGGGCGCTGAACGGCTTCAGTTGGTGGTTGGCCAGCAGGCTCTGGTGGTCGTCCCAGGTCAACGGCGCGACATTGAGGAAGGCCTCGGCATCGGCGGCCAGTTTCGGCAGCACCGGCTTGAGGAAGATCAGCAACTGGCGGAACAGGTTGATGCCCAGGGCGCAGATGGCCTGCACCTCGTCCTGCTTGCCGTCCTGTTTGGCCAGGGCCCAGGGCGCCTTGTCGGCAATCCAAGCGTTGGCGCGGTCGGCCAGGCCCATGATCTCGCGCATGGCGCGGGCAAAGTCGCGTGCCTCGTAGGCCTCGGCAATGCTCGGCGCGGCGGCCTGGAAGGCCTCGGTCAGCTCGGGCGCGGCGTTGCCGGCGACCAGCACGCCGGCATTGCCCTTGTGGATGAAACCGGCGCAGCGGCTGGCGATATTGACCACCTTGCCGACCAGGTCCGAGTTGACCTTCTGCACGAAGTCCTCGAGGTTGAGGTCGAGGTCGTCGACGCCGCGTGCCAGCTTGGCCGCGTAGTAGTAACGCAGGTATTCCGGGTTGAGGTGGTCGAGGTAGGTGCGTGCCTTGATGAAGGTGCCGCGCGACTTGGACATCTTCTGCCCGTTGACGGTCAGGTAGCCGTGCACGGCGATGGCGGTCGGCTTGCGGAAGCCGGCGCCCTCGAGCATGGCCGGCCAGAACAGGGCGTGGAAGTTGACGATGTCCTTGCCGATGAAGTGGTACAGCTCGGCCGTCGAGTCCTTGGCCCAGAAGGCGTCGAAGTCCAGCTCGGGCGTGCGCGCGCAGAGGTTCTTGAAGCTGGCCATGTAGCCGACAGGTGCGTCCAGCCAGACGTAGAAGTACTTGCCGGGTTCGTCGGGGATCTCGAAGCCGAAGTAGGGCGCGTCGCGGCTGATGTCCCATTCTTGCAGGCCGGCATCCAGCCATTCGGCGATCTTGTTGGCCACCGCATCCTGCAGGGCGCCGCCACGGGTCCAGCTTTTCAGCATGGCGTCGAAGTCCGGCAGCTTGAAGAAGAAGTGTTTGGAGTCGCGCAGTTCGGGCACGGCGCCGGAGATGGCCGAGCGCGGGTTCTTCAGTTCGGTGGGCTCGTAGGTGGCGCCGCATTTCTCGCAGTTGTCGCCGTACTGGTCCTCGGCGCCGCATTTCGGGCAAGTGCCCTTGATGAAGCGGTCGGCGAGGAACATGCCCTTTTCCGGGTCGAAGTACTGGGTCACCGAGCGGGTGGCGATATGCCCGGCCTCGCGCAGTTTCAGGTAGATGGCCGCCGACAGCTCGCGGTTCTCCTCGGAGTGGGTCGAGTGGTAGTTGTCGAAGTCCACCAGAAAGTCGCCGAAGTCGGCTGTGTGCTCGGCCTTGACGTTGGCGATCAGCTGTTCCGGGGTGATGCCTTCTTTCTCGGCGCGCAGCATGATCGCCGAGCCATGGGCATCGTCGGCACAGACGTACACGCACTGATTGCCGCGCAGCTTCTGGAAACGCACCCACATGTCGGTCTGGATGTACTCGAGCATATGGCCGAGGTGAATCGAACCGTTGGCATAGGGCAGGGCGCTGGTGACGAGAATCTTGCGGGCTTCGGGCATGGGAATCGGCTGCACTGGTAACACTGGGAAGCCGCTAACTATAAAGGAAGCGGCAAGCTACAAGCCAGAAGCGACAAGAAAAAGCCTTGCATTCCAGGGGTTGGCCCGTGTTGCTTGCGGCTGCTGCTATGATACCCGCCTGTTTTTCTCGGTCTTTCCCTGGGAGCCCTCTATGTCCATCACCCGCGCAGCCATCGAAGCTGCACTGTCGCAATACACCGACCCCCACCTCGATCAGGACCCGGTCAGTTCCGGTTGCCTGCGCGAGGTGGATATCCAGGGTGGCAAGGTCAGGGTGCGCCTGCAGCTGGGTTACGCCGCCGGCCTGTTCAAGAGCGGCTGGGCGCAGATGCTGCAAATGGCCCTGGAAAACCTCGACGGCGTCGACAGCGCACAGGTCCAGGTCGATTGCCTGATCGAGGCGCACAAGGCCCAGGACCAGGTGCCGGCCCTGACCAACGTGAAGAACGTGATCGCGGTGGCCTCGGGCAAGGGCGGGGTGGGCAAATCGACCACCGCCGCCAATCTGGCGCTGGCGCTGATGCGCGAAGGTGCCAAGGTCGGCATTCTCGATGCGGATATCTATGGGCCGAGCCAGGGCATCATGTTCGGGATTGCCGAGGGTACGCGCCCCGAGGTGCGGGATCAGAAGTGGTTCGTGCCGCTCAAGGCGCATGGCGTCGAGGTCATGTCCATGGCCTTTCTCAGCGATGAGAACACCCCGATGGTGTGGCGCGGGCCCATGGTCTCCGGTGCGTTGATCCAGTTGCTCACCCAGACGGCCTGGGGCGACCTGGATTATCTGGTGGTCGACATGCCGCCAGGCACTGGCGACATCCAGCTGACCCTGGCGCAGAAGGTGCCGGTGTCCGGCGCGGTGATCGTCACTACGCCGCAGGATCTGGCGCTGCTGGATGCGAAGAAGGGCGTCGAGATGTTCCGCAAGGTGAATATCCCGGTGCTCGGCGTGGTGGAAAACATGGCGGTGCACATCTGCTCGAACTGCGGCCATGCCGAACACCTGTTCGGTGAGGGCGGCGGCGAGAAGCTGGCGGCACAGTTCGGCGTCGACTTGCTGGCGTCCCTGCCGCTGTCGATGGCCATTCGCATGCAGTCCGACGGCGGCAAACCGACCACCATCGCCGACCCGGAAAGCCAGATCGCCATGATCTATCAGGAAATCGCCCGTAACGTCGGCGCGCGTATCGCCCGGACTGAGCAGCAGGTGCAGGCCATGCCGAGCATCGTGGTCAGCGAGGACTGAGGGGCCGCGGCGCGCAGGCTCTGCGCGCCGTTACTGTAAGCACAAAACATACGCCCACAAAAATGCCGGGAGCATTATTGCGCGCAAGCCCCGAAGGGGTGAAACACATGGATGTGTTGAGCACAAAAAAGCCCCGCACGGGGCGGGGCTTTTTCTCAAGCGAGGTTAGATCAGGTTATACAACCTGAACTTCCTCAGCCTGCATGCCTTTCTGACCACGGGTGGCCACGAAAGTCACTTGCTGGCCTTCTTTCAGGCTCTTGAAGCCATCGCTCTGGATAGCTTTGAAGTGTACGAACAGGTCGTCACCGGATTGCGGAGTGATAAAGCCGTAGCCTTTCTCATCGTTAAACCACTTGACGGTACCATTCTGACGATTCGACATGTTATGTCTCCTAACAATTTTTAATAACAGCCCTGGAAAAGCCCAGGCCGGGACTGAGTGCAACGAGTACTAGGAGTCGGACGATGTTTGGATCGAAATCTAGGCATCAAGTAGCGATTCGCGGTGACACATGCAGCACAGTGGCGCTACTGTACGCGTTTTTAACGCTAAGCGCGAACGCTGTGTACGTCTTTCCGTTATTTAGCGACGGATGCGCCAACGCCCGGCTTGCGCGATGACGCTGGTCGACAGCCTTTGAACCCTGTCGCCGGCCCCGGTAAGATGCGTTCACTTTTTATCACCCGCTTATTCAGGACGCCCGCCATGAGCATCAAATCGGATAAATGGATTCGCCGCATGGCTCAAGAGCACGGCATGATCGAGCCTTTCGTCGAGCGCCAGGTGCGCGTAGAAGGCAGTCAGCCGCTGATCTCCTACGGTGTTTCCAGCTATGGCTACGATGTGCGCTGTGCCGATGAGTTCAAGGTGTTCACCAACATCAATTCGGCCACCGTCGACCCGAAGAACTTCGATGAAAAGAGCTTCGTCGACGTCAAGAGCGATGTGTGCATCATTCCGCCGAACTCCTTCGCTCTGGCCCGTACCGTCGAATACTTCCGTATCCCGCGCAATGTGCTGACCATCTGCCTGGGCAAGAGCACCTACGCGCGCTGCGGCATCATCGTCAACGTCACCCCGTTGGAGCCCGAGTGGGAAGGCCATGTGACGCTGGAGTTTTCCAACACCACCACCTTGCCGGCGAAGATCTATGCCAACGAGGGCGTGGCGCAGATGCTCTTTCTCGAGTCCGACGAGGAGTGTGAAGTGTCCTACAAGGATCGCGGCGGTAAATACCAGGGGCAACTGGGCGTGACCTTGCCGAAAGCCTGATCGAACCGCCGGATCGAAAAAGCCGGTTTCCCCGCAGCGGGGAAACCGGCTTTTTCTTGCCTGCGCTTGCGCGATCAGGGCGCCAGTGGCAGTTCGCGCTTATGCCGGCTGTTGTCGTAGGTGCGGGTGATGATGGCATAGGCCTCGTCGCGCACCGGCTGGCCATGCAGGAAGGCGTCGATCTCGGCGTAACTGACCCCATGCGCTTCTTCGTCCGGCTTGCCGGGGCGCAGTTCTTCCAGGTCGGCGGTGGGCACCTTGAACACCAGGTTCTGCGGTGCGCCAAGCTGCTGGGCGATGGCGCGCACCTGGCCCTTGACCAGGCCGCTCAGGGGCGCCAGGTCGCAAGCGCCGTCACCGAACTTGGTAAAAAAGCCCATGACCGCCTCGGCCGCATGGTCGGTGCCGATGACCAGACCGTCATTGGCGTTGGCGATGGCGAACTGGGCGACCATGCGCATGCGCGCCTTGATGTTGCCGACGACGAAGTCGCGGCGGGCCGTCGTGAGTTTCTGCAGGTGACTGACCTGCTCGCCGAGTCCGTAGACGCTGTCGGCGATATTGACCGTGTCTTCTTCGTCCGCGCGGATAAATTGCAGCGATGCCTGGGCGTCGTGCTCGTCGTGCTGGGTGCCGTGCGGCAGGCGCACGGCAATGAAGCGATACGCGGCGTCGCCGGTCTCCTGGCGCAGTTCTTCCACGCTCAGTTGCGCGAGACGCCCGGCGGTCAGCGAGTCGACCCCGCCGCTGATGCCCAGCACCAGCACTTTCAGGCCCGCGTTACGCAGGCAATCCTTGATAAAGGTTTTGCGCCGTTCGATCTCTGCCAGCAGGGCGGTTTCGTCGGCAAAGGGGGGCACCACGTTCAGGGCGGTGGCGATCTCGGCTTGGCGGCTGCTCATGGTGGTTCCTTAGTGCAAGTCGGTTACGCGGATGATGGTGGTCGGCAAGTGACGGCCTGCTCGTTGTGGCATGGCCCCAGTCGGCAGTGGCTCGCCGCAGGATCATAAGCCAACTAGGCCCGCCGAGTTAATCTTCAATGCCGTGCATGGGGCTGGAATTCGAGCGGAAAACAGGCGCCTCGGATCCCGCAGAAGCAATCGATGCATGTCTGCGCAGAGCGCTGGCGCAGTGCCAATAACTTCAAAGAAATCGCTCGTCGCGTGGCTGCACATCGGCGCAGGAGTTTCCCCCGGATTTCATCCGGGCTAGAAAATCCGTTCACTTGGCTTAAATGAACAGCATTGCAGGCGGCGAATGGCGCTGAAACATCTGGAAAGGCTGTCCGGCGAGGAATGACCTGCGGTGACCGAATTGCTTTGCTAGTGTGGGTCTAGGAGCCTGTCGGGCTTAACACTGTTCTACTGCGGAAAAGCCGGATTTGGTCATTTCTGCTGCTTTCCCTCGTTAAATAGCCAGCTATTCGCCTCGGAAAAGCACCAAAACTGCCTCAAACCGGACTTTCCCTCGCTACGAACGGTCAAGCCCGA
>NZ_JBFIIG010000041.1:0-27347 GCF_041601375.1 Pseudomonas sp.
CCCAGACGAGCGGCGCTTAGAGAACTTCCAGCAGCTCGATGTCGAACACCAGCACGCTGTGCGGCGGGATGCTGCCGACGCCCTGCTCGCCGTAAGCCAGTTCGCTCGGCACATAGAGACGCCACTTGCTGCCGCAGTTCATCAACTGCAGGGCCTCGGTCCAGCCGGCGATGACGCCGCCCACCGGGAACTCGGCCGGCTGGCCGCGCTCGTAGGAGCTGTCGAAGACGCTGCCGTCGATCAGGGTGCCGTGGTAATGGGTACGCACGGTGTCTTCGTGGGAAGGTTGGGCGCCTTCGCCGGCAGTCAGCACTTCGTATTGCAGGCCGGAGGCCAGTACGGTGATGCCGTCGCGCTTGGCGTTCTCGGCGAGAAAGGCCAGACCGGCCCCTGCCGCTGCTTCGGCCTTGGCCTGAGCGTCGGCTTGCATGACATCGCGGATCACCTTGAAGCTGGCCGTCAGATCGGCTTCGCTGACGCGGCTCGGCAACCCGGCGTACGCATCGGAGATGCCGGCGATGATGGCTTCCAGGCTCGCACCGGGCGGCGGATTGTCGCGCAGCTGGCCGCCAAGCTGACGACCGATGCCGTAGCTGACGCGGGTTTCGTCAGTTGAAAGATTGAGTTCGGACATGCAAAGGCTCCGCTGGGCTGAAAAAAGGGCGACCAGCCTAGCACAGCTGCGCCGACCGCCGTACCGTCGCCATGCCCAGGGCGGTGACAGGCCCCGCTGTCAGTGCGATGACGTCGACCCCGGTTTTATCCCTGGATCATCGGGCATGCCGCACATTTCGTCATGCACCTGTGCCTGCACCAGGTGGAGCGACGGCAGTTGCGGCAAGGGCTGCAGCACCTCGCGGGCATGCTCCAGCGAGCGCAGATGGAGGAGATGGCCATGGCCATCTTCCAGCGTGAATGGCTGACCGCTCACGCGCGCTTCCAGCAGGTAATAGTTGCCCCCTTCGAGGGAGATGAGGTTCAACTCATCGACATGCCCGGCGCGGGCATGACTGGAAAGGTCGTGAAGGTTCATGCGGCCACCTCGCGCTAACGACTCGACTCCATAAGAATATAGTCGCTGCAGAAGAGCCGGGACGCTCAAGACAGAAACGCCAGCACCCGTCCGCTTTGCAACGGCCGGACGCTGGCTCAGGCGCAGACGGGGATCAGCGGTTGTGCACAGATCGAGCGCCGTCGCGAGGCCGGCTCCAGGCGATCGCAGCAAGGCGCGCCACTCAAAAAACAGGGGCGTTTAGCGGGCTAAATGACTCCGTTTTTTGTGTAGCGCAACGCCGCAGCGGGCGTTGGGAGGCGGTCACAGTAGGCGAGAGTTTTTCACAGCCTCTCAGTCCGCCTGGTATTTGGTCAGCTTATCCAGATAGCCCATGGCGAAAGCCGAGCCGACGAAGGTCAGGTGAATGATCACGTACCACTTGAGGTAGGCGACCTCATAACTCTTGGCATCCATGAACACCTTGAGCAGATGGATCGATGAAATCGCCACGATCGAGGCCGCCACCTTCATCTTCAGCGAGCCGGAGTCCATCTTGCCCAGCCAGCTGAGCTTTTCGGTGCCCTCGTTGATGTTCAACTGGGACACGAAGTTCTCATAGCCCGACAGCATCACCATCACCAGCAAGCCGCCGACCAGGGCCATGTCGATCAACGACAGCAGGCGCAGGATCAGATCCGCTTCGCTCAGGGCGAAGATGTCCGGCAGGATGTGGTAGACCTCTTGAAAGAACTTGATCGACAGCGCCAGCACTGCCAACGATAGCCCGAAGTAAATTGGCGCCAGCAACCAGCGCGAGGCGTACATCGTGTTCTCGATAAAGCGTTCCATGGGGTCTCGCAAGTGGCCAATAAAGCTGCTGGCGAGTATACCCAGCGTACCCCTTCAGACAAAGGCGCAAGCTAGACAAAGGTGCAGGCAGACAAACACGCAAGTAACAGTCGCGCCATTGCGCTTATCCCCAGCAACTGTGGATAACCTTGTGGGCATACTTGGGATTAAAGCCGCTACGCCAGCTACGACCGGCCTTGCTGGCGGCTGCGCAAAAGACGATCAGATCGAACTCAGTTATCCGGCTGGAACTGGAAACTGCCCTGGTGACCATGACGAGCGCCATTCAGGCGGCGCAACTCGGCCTGGATGTGCAGACGCCAGATCGGCAACTCGGAGCATTCGTCGTAACCCTGGGCAAGCAGGCTTTCGGCGATCCCGACGAGCACCCCTTCGGCCACAACAGGCCCGCAGAATGGGCCTTGCGCCTTGATGGCAGAAGGTTGGGCACCAGACAGGCCGGCGGCACAGATCAATGTCCAGAGCCCCCGATCGCCGGCCAGTGGCAATACCACGCACTCGATACGGGTAACCAGGCCCAGACATTGACGGGTGAGACAGAGGCTGCGCGGCATGGCGGCGGCCCTCATGTGATCAGGCCTTCAGCCTACACCCGCACAGGCGGCCAGGAAAGCCGCCCGTCAGCCCGACATCTGTGGATAACTGTGTGGATGAAATCGCTGCCGGCAGGGCCGCGCCGCAGTACCGCCCCATCCTGCCTGCGGCAGTGCCCGCCGCCGGCCTGGCAGCGGATGATGGCCTCAGGCGGCCGGCTTCTTCGCGCGCGGCTTCTTCTCCTTGGCCAGTGCCACCAGCACTTCGGTCTTCACCTCCTTGTCGTCCTCGGCCATGCCGATTTCGGCGATCTCGCGCAAGCGCTCGACCACCCGAGCATTGACGCTGCCCGGCGGAAACTGACCTTCGGCGTTGGGCGTACCGGCATCTTCGCCGACCAGCAGGCTCAACGCCTCGTCGACCTGGCGCACCGCGTAGACATGGAACGTCCCGGCCCGCACCGCCTGCAGCACCCGCTCGTCGAGCATCAGGGTGGCGACGTTGGAGTGCGGAATGATCGCGCCCTGCTCGCCGGTCAGGCCACGCGCCTCGCACAGGCGGAAGAAGCCTTCGATCTTTTCGTTGGCACCGCCGACCGCCTGCACCTCGCCGAACTGGTTGATCGAACCGGTGATGGCGAAACACTGCTTGAGCGGACGGCGCGACAAGGCGGAAATCAGCGTGCAGACCTCGCCCAGCGAGGCGCTGTCGCCGTCGACATAACCATAGGATTGCTCCAGGGCGATGCTTGCGGAAATCTCCAGGGGAAACTCCTGGGCATAGCGGCTACCCAGGTAGCCGGTGAGGATCATCACGCCCTTGGAGTGGATCGGCTGGCCGAGGTTGACCTCGCGCTCGATGTCGACGATGCCCGAACCGCCGGGGTAGACGGTGGCGGAAATCCGCGCCGGCACGCCGAAGGCCGAGTCGCCGACCTCCAGCACGGTCAGGCCGTTGCACTTGCCGACAGCCGCACCGGCGGTATCGATGAGAATGACCCCCGCCAGCATGTCGTCGATGATCCGCGCCGACACGCGGCCGGTACGGGTCGCCTTGGCTTTCAGCGCGCGCTCGATATGGCCGGCGTCGGTGACCGTCTCATTGGCCAGCTGGCGGATGAAGTCGGCCTCGCTGACCAACTGGAACAGATCGCCGATCCGCGCCGACAGGCGCCCCTGGTGCTCGGCCAGGCGCGCACTGAAGGTCGCCAGACGCGCCACCGCCGCCGCCGTCAGCGGCGCCATGCCTTCTTCCATGGTGCGGGTCTTTATCAACTGGGCAAACTGCTCCAGGCTCTCATTGGCCAGGGGAATGTCCTCGTCGAAGTCGACCAGCACGCGGAACATTTCCTGGAAGTCCGGATCATGATCCTGCAGCGCGTAATACAGCTGGCGGGCGCCGATGATGATGACTTTGACCTGCAAGGGGATGACCTGCGGATTGAGGGTCACGGTGGCGATGCGGCCGAGGTCGCCGAGCGGCGACTCCATCTTCAGCTGGCGCGAATGCAGCGCGCGCTTGAGCGCATCCCAGACGAACGGCTCGCCGAGCATCTTCTCCGCTTCGAGAATCAGAAAGCCGCCGTTGGCCCGGTGCAAGGCGCCGGGACGCAGTTGCCGGTAGCTGGTGTAGAGGGCGCCCTGGTCGGCGTTGTACTCGATGCGACCGAACAGGTTGTCGTAGGTCGGGTGCGACTCGAATACCACGGGTGCGCCGCCCTGCTCATGATGACCGACCACCAGGCTCGGGCAGTACTGCTCTTCGAGCAGCTTGCGGGTCTGCGCATCGGCCTTTTCCACCTCGACCAACTGGTCGATCACGGTCTTCAGCAGGTTGACCTGCACCGCCTGCAGATAGGCGCAGACGCCGGCATTTTCCGCGTACTTCTCCGACAGCGGCGTCAGCAGCGGCTGCAATGCCAGGGTGATGGTTTCTTCATTGAGCTGGCGCAGCTGGTTGCTCGACTCGCGCTTCCACTGCGGCAGGCTGGCCAGTTCTTCGTTGAGCCGTTCTTCCAGGGTGGAGATGTCGAGATGGAAGCGCTCGCGCTCGGCTTCCGGCAACTGGGCGAACTCGGCCTCGTCCAGCGCCTTGCCCTCGAGCATCGGGGTGAAGGCGATGTTGCTGCTGTCGCGGTACAGCGCCACGTTCTTTTCCAGGGCCAGCTTCTCGATCACATCGAGCGCCTGGTCGTAGCGCTTGTTGAAGGCGCGGTCGATGGCGCTCTTCTTCTGCTGATAGGATGGGTGCTCGAAGACCGCCGGGAAGGTCGCCAGCAGGTTGTCGATCAGCTGGTTGATGTCGGCGATGAACGCCCCGGCGCTCCCCGCCGGCAGCTCCAGCGCGCGCGGTTCGCGCGGCTCGTCGAAATGATTGACGTAGACGTGATCCGACGGGGTCGCCAGGCGCTTGGCTTCGGCCTTGAGGTAGCGTTTGACGAACGAGAAACGCCCGGTACCGGGTTCGCCCATGACGAATACGTTGTAACCGGGACGCGGCATCGCCACGCCGAACTGCAGCGCTTCGACCGCCCGCTCCTGGCCCAGCACACCGCGAAATGGTTCCAGGTCATCGGTGTTGGTGAAGGCGAACTGCTCGGGGGCGAACGGACGGGTAAGTGCTTCAGGTGCCAGCCGCAAGTGGGCTGCAACGGAGTCTGGCATTGGTAATCCTTGAACGAGGTAGGGTCTGTTGCCATTTCATCGCGACCGCGCTGAAACGGCAACAGACCTATGGAAATCATGGCCGCATCGGCCGTCATCCACAAGCCGTATGGTTGATTCCAGGCAAGCGGAAAGGCGCCGCTATGCTCTAGAGTGGCTTGGTCATCCGAGGAACCCAACCCATGAGCCTGTTTCAGGAAGTGGCCGTGCTGCTGGCCCTGTCCGCCCTGCTCGGCAGCGTTGCAGTCAAGCTGCGCCAGCCGCTGATCATCGCCTACATCCTGGTCGGCATCATGGCCGGCCCGGCCGTGCTGGGGCTGAGCAGCGAGAATGCCCCATTGGAACTGCTCGCCGAGATCGGTATCACCGTGCTGCTGTTCGTGGTCGGCCTCAAGCTGGACATGCGCCTGGTCCGTACCCTCGGCCCGGTCGCCCTGGCCACGGGGCTGGGCCAACTGACCTTCACCATCTTCTTCGGCTTCCTGCTGTGCAGGCTGCTTGGCCTGGAGTGGCTGACGGCTCTCTATGTGGCGGTGGCACTGACCTTCTCCAGCACCATCATCATCGTCAAGCTGCTGTCCGACAAGGGCGAGATCGACTCCCTGCACGGGCGCATCGCCATGGGCTTTCTGATCGTCCAGGACATCGCCGTGGTCCTGGCGATGCTCGGCCTCAACCTCTACCAACCCGGCAACGAGGAGCACAGCGGCCTGCATCCGCTGGCCCTGGTGGGCACCCTGCTCGGCAGCCTGATCGCGCTGTATCTGCTGATGCGTTTCGCCCTGCCGCGCCTGCTGACGATCATGGCCAGCTCGCCGGAACTGCTGATGCTGATCGCGATCGCCTGGGGCACCCTGTTGGCCGGCGGCGCCGACTCGCTGGGACTGTCCAAGGAAATCGGCGCTTTTCTCGCCGGTTTCTCCCTGGCCTCGACGCCGCTGCGTGAAGCACTGGCCAGCCGCCTGACCAGCCTGCGCGACTTTCTCCTGCTGTTCTTCTTCCTGCACCTAGGCCTGCAGCTGGATTTCGCCCATATCCACGGGCAGATCGGCAGCGCCCTGCTGTTGTCGCTGTTTGTCCTGATCGGTAACCCGCTGATCGTCATGGCCATCATGGGCTGGATGGGCTATCGCAAACGTACCGGCTTCATGGCCGGGCTGACCGTGGCGCAGATCAGCGAATTCTCGATCATCTTCGTCGCCATGGGCATCGGCCTCGGCCACGTCGGCCAGGACGCCCTGGGCCTGACCACCCTGGTCGGCCTGATCACCATCACCCTGTCGACCTACATGATTCTCTACGCCCAGCCGCTGTTTGCCCGCCTGGCACCCTGGCTCGGCCTGTTCGAGCGACATATCGCGCACCGCGAAAATGCCGTGGACAATCCACAGGGCGACGCACAACCGGACGTCATCATCTACGGCATGGGTCGTTATGGCCAGCAACTTGCCAAACAGCTCGAACTCGGCGGAATGCGCGTTCTGGGAGTCGACTTCGACCCGGAAGCGCTGCTCCAGGCGCGCCAGGCCGAGCTCAACGTCTGCTACGGCGACGCCGAAGATGTCGACTTCCTGGCCCACCTACCGCTGCAGCAGGCACGCGCGCTGGTCAGTACCATCCCCCAGCGTGAGGTCAATGCGATTCTGCTCAGAGGCGTTCGCCGCCTGTCCTTCGGCGGCCAGATAACCCTCAGCGCCTTTCGCGAGGGCGATGCCGAAGCGTTCCACCACGCAGGTGCCGCCAGCGTGCTGAGGCCCTATACCGATGCCGCGGAATTCGCCGCCCGGCGACTATTGGAGGAGATCGCCGAAAACATGCCCAGCTAAGGCAGCCAGGCAGCGATTCCGCGCAGCTAGCCTCAGAAGAGACCGAGACGCTTGGCCAGGCGGTTCAGGTTGGCATGATCGATACCCAGGTCCCGGGCAACATCCGCCCACTTGTCCTGATTGCGGGCCAGCGATTCGTTGATCAAGTGCTTCTGGTACTCGCCCATCAGTGTCTTCATGCTGGCGTCGGGGCGGCCTAGGGGAGCCGCTTGCGCTGGTGCACTCGACAAGGGTTCGAGCGCTTGCGCCTCCAGATCCAGGTTGTGTGGTTCGAGGGTGACGATGCGCGGGCGCTCCTAATGCCCGGCCATGGCCTTGAGCACGGCGCGGCCAATCAGATGCTCGAGCTCACGCACGTTGCCCGGCCAACTGTAAGCGAGCTGGGCGCTCTGGCCGACCAGCTCGCGCGGGCGACGACCGTCGGCGGCGCGTTTGTAGACGGCCGCCAGTTGCCGCTGCTCCTCGGCATTGCGCGCCAGCAGGCTGATGCGCTCGCTGGCCATCACGGTGGCTGCAGCCAGGCATTGTCCGCGCCTCCATGGCCTGCTCCGCTAGGGTCTACTCCGGTTCCCGTGCATGCACGGCTTTCACCAGCAGCCACACCTGACCGTGTGGTTTTTTTAGGCTCTGATCCAGGTGTGCGCAACGTCAGCAGTGGGCGCTTGGAGGCGGTCGAGGTAGGCGAGAGTTAGTTCACAATTTCCCAGTTCCGGGCATGGCTTGCCAGGGACGGGACTTTATTGCAGATCGGCACAACGCAGGCAGTACTCGGTGGCCGGCAACACCTGCAAACGCGCCGGCTCGATCGGTTCGCCGCAACGCAGGCAGTCGCCATAGGTGCCGTCGGCCAGCCTCAGCTTGGCCATGCCCACCTGACGCATGCCCTTCTTGGCTTCGGCCAGCAGGGCTTCCAGCACCTCATCGTTTTGCCGTTGCAGGGCCTGTTCGGCAAAATCCGGCGAGTGACTGCGGGCCAAGTCCTGGCTAATCGCACTGGCCCGCGCACTGTATTCGGCGAACAGGGCATCGAGTGCCACTTGGGGATCGAAAGCAGGCATGGACATACTCCTCGGTGGTCAGCGATGAAACAACGCGCGGGCACGACAACTCCCCGCGAGGCACAAGGCAAGGCGTTGCACCTGCCGCCGGCCGGCTCGCAAAGGTGTTAAACGGTCTATTAAGTGTGGACGCTGTCGCACAGTCTGCATAATCGCCGGCGAAAACTTGTGCCAGGAGCCTGTGCCTGGCGGGCCACAGCAGCTTCCGCCCGTTGGCCGGGGCGGCGAATGGGTGCATGCTGATTCAGTAGCGCCAGAACAATGGGCAAGGCCGCAAATCCCATGAAACACAGCTCACCGCAGATTCTCCAGGCCGCCAACGGCAAACCGATCAAGCTCTGGACCCAGGGCGTGCCGGTCGAAGCCCAGGCCCGCCAGCAACTGCTCGATACGGCGCAACTGCCGTTCATCTTCAAGCACCTGGCGGTGATGCCGGACGTACACCTGGGCAAGGGCTCGACCATCGGCAGCGTGATCCCCACCATCGGCGCCATCATCCCGGCCGCCGTGGGCGTGGATATCGGCTGCGGCATGATCGCCGTGCGCACCTCGCTGCAGGCCGGCGACCTGCCGGACAACCTGCACGGCCTGCGCAACGCCATCGAGCAGGCCGTGCCCCACGGCAAGACCTTCGGCCGTCACGACCAGGGCGCCTGGGAGCGCGTGCCGGCCGCCGCGGACCAGGCCTGGAAGGCGCTGGCCGGGCGCTTCGAGGCGATCACCGAGAAGTACCCGCGCCTGGAGAAGACCAACAACCGCGTTCATCTGGGCACCCTGGGCGGCGGCAACCACTTCATCGAGGTCTGCCTGGACGAGCATGACCAAGTGTGGTTCATGCTGCACAGCGGCTCGCGCGGGGTGGGCAATGCCATCGGCACGCTGTTCATCGAACTGGCCCAGGCCGACATGCGCCAGCACCTGGCCAACCTACCGAACAAGGACCTGGCCTACTTCGAGGAAGGCAGCCGCCACTTCGCCGACTACGTGGAGGCGGTCGGCTGGGCCCAGGACTTCGCCCGACAGAACCGCGCGCTGATGATGCAGGCGGTGATCGCCGCGGCGCAGCGCGCGCTCGGCAGACCCTTCGCGGCCAGCCTGGAGGCGGTGAACTGTCACCACAACTATGTGCAGCGCGAACAGCACTTCGGCCGGGAGGTGCTGGTCACCCGCAAGGGCGCGTTATCGGCGCGGCAAGGTGAGCTGGGCATCATCCCCGGCTCGATGGGCGCCAAAAGCTTTATCGTCCGCGGCCTGGGCAACCCGGAGGCGTTCAGTTCCTGCAGCCACGGAGCCGGACGGATCATGAGCCGCACCCAGGCCAAGCGGAGCTTCACGGTCGCGGATCAGGTGCGCGCCACGGCCCATGTCGAATGCCGCAAGGACAAGGCGGTGATCGATGAAATTCCCATGGCCTACAAGGACATCGACGCGGTAATGGCCGCCCAGAGCGAGCTGGTGGAAGTGGTGCACACCCTGCGCCAGGTAGTCTGCGTCAAGGGCTGAGTTCGACCAGCCAAAGCATTGCGCCGGGTCGGTCCGCCAAGAGCAGCCGCGCCGCGTGGGAAGCATATCGAGTAGGGAGCGGGATTACTCCCGCCGCCCTCTCACACCACCGTACGTGCGGTTCCGCATACGGCGGTTCATGGGTGACGCTGAAGGCGCCGCTGGGTATCCAGCAGCGAGATCAAGCCCAAGGCGTCGAAGAAGCGTTTCGGGAAGGCCGCATTCATGTGTGATGCACCCGAGTTCCACCACGGACCTTGTCCGTTTCGGGCCGAGCGCCAGGCACGATCTTCCGTCAGCCGCTGCCGACGCAGCATTGTTGTTCGGCCTTGACGATGCTTTGCTTGCCGCCAGAGCAGGCAGCGCAGTCTTCGTCTCAGCCAACCGTCCAGATTCTCCAGTGCGTTCTTGGTCTGCGTGTACTGGAAGTAGCCGATCCACCCTCGAAGCACCGGATTCAGTATCTCGATGGTATGAGTCAGACTTCTTCCTCGTCCTTGGCGTAGCAGCTCCTTCACCCGTGCCGTTAGCCGTTGCAGGCTTTGCGCCGCGATACGCAGCCGAGCCTGACGCTGGGCCGTCAGGCTATAGCCCAAGAACTTGCGAGTTGACGGCTTGGCGCAGGCACTTTTGGCCCCGTTGATTTGCAGCTTCAGGCGCTCCGCAAGGAACCCCTTCATCTGCTTCAACAGGTGCTCGCCTGCCGCCTTGCTGCGCACGTAGATGTTGCAGTCGTCCGCGTAACGGCAGAAGGCATGGCCACGTCGTTCAAGTTCGCGATCCCAATCGGTGAGCAGAATGTTCGACAGCAACGGCGAGAGCGGCCCACCTTGCGGTGTGCCCTCTCGGCGCTGGGCGACAAGCCCGTCACGCATCAAGCCCGCTTCCAGATAGCGCCGGATCAGCTTGAGCACGCGCGCATCCGTTACCCGCCGGGCAATCCGCGACATCAGGATGTCGTGATTCACCCGGTCGAAGAACTTCTCCAGATCGATATCCACCACCCAGCGGCGGCCCTCCTGCAGGTACTGCTGTGCCGCAAGAACCGCCTGTTGGGCGCTGCGCCCCGGCCTGAAGCCGTAGCTGGATTCGGAGAAGCTCGGCTCGAAGATCGATTGGAGTATCTGCAGCAGCGCTTGCTGGATCAGGCGGTCCAGAACCGTCGGGATACCCAGCGTGCGTACCCCGCCCGCAGGCTTGGGTATGTCTACTGCGCGTATCGCCTGCGGTAGGTACTGCCCGTTTATCAACGCTGCCTTAACGCTTGGCCAGTGTATCTTCAGCCACTCAGCGAACCGCTCGACCGGGAGTCCATCGACTCCCGGTGCGCCTCGGTTGCCGACCACTTTTCGATACGCCAGCCACAGGTTATCTCGATCCGCCACCGCTTCCATCAGCGATGGTTCCCCCGCTTTCGTTTTCCCGGCAGCCGCCGTGAAACCATCGACACCACGATCATTGCCCCCGGAGTTCCGCCCCGGTTCTGCTGTCATGGCTGCGCTTATTCCACGCACTTGTGTCTCATCGGCTTGCATCGAGTCTCTGCCGTCCTAATCGCGGTCACTCATGTTCGGCCCTTCGGTAAAACCGCACCTACTATGGCCTCTGCTGACTTCTGTACGGCCCTCCTCACGCCTCGCGACGTCAGTAGCACTGTGGCAGCCGTACAGATCTCCCCGGGTATGACGCACCCACCTTCACGCTTATGCCTGTCGGATATACGCCGCATCGTTCTGTGCAAGTATCGGGCTTTGGCCTTTTTGGCTGCCTTACCCCGATGCGTCGCCTCGTATCCGCTTCCTGTTCGTCAGGCCAGCGCTTTGCCTCGGGCTTCCTTCAGATTCGCAGTCACCCGCGACACCCTTGCCTCTGGCTAACACTTCCCCTTGCCGGGTGTGTAGAGGACTTTCACCTCCGAGTGAGTGCGCCCTGCCGGGCGCATCAAAAAAAACGGAGCCCGAGGGCTCCGTTGCATGTCGCTAGCGTGGCACTGACTACGCCAGTTTCTTGTGGCGCACTCGGTGTGGCTGGGAGGCGGCGTCGCCGAGGCGCTTCTTGCGGTCGGCTTCGTACTCGGTGTAGTTGCCCTCGAAGAACTCGATGTGCGAATCGTCCTCGTACGCCAGGATGTGGGTGGCGACGCGGTCGAGGAACCAGCGATCGTGAGAGATGACGATGGCCGCGCCGGGGAAGTCGAGCAGCGCTTCCTCCAGCGAACGCAGGGTTTCCACGTCGAGGTCGTTGGACGGTTCGTCGAGCAGCAGGACGTTGGCGCCTTCCTTGAGGGTCAGGGCCAGGTGCAGGCGACCGCGCTCGCCGCCGGACAGATCCTTGACGAACTTCTGCTGGTCGCCGCCCTTGAAGTTGAAGCGGCCGACATAGGTGCGCGAGGGAATCTCGTAGTTGCCGATGCGGATCTGGTCGGAGCCGTTGGAAATCATCTCGAACACCGACTTGCTGCCGTCGAGGTCGTCGCGACTCTGATCCACACAAGCAAGCTGCACGGTGTCGCCGATCTCGATACTGCCCGAGTCCGGCTGCTCCTTGCCCATCAGCATGCGGAACAGGGTCGATTTGCCGGCGCCGTTGCCACCGATCACCCCGACTATGGCGCCCTTGGGCATGCTGAACGACAGGTTGTCGATCAGCGCACGGTCGCCATAACCCTTGCTGACGTTGACGAAGTCGATGACTTTGTCACCCAGGCGCGGGCCGGCCGGAATATAGATCTCGTTGGTTTCGCTGCGCTTCTGGAATTCCTGCGACTGCAGTTCCTCGAAGCGTTGCAGGCGCGCCTTGGATTTCGACTGGCGGGCCTTGGCGCCTTTGCGCACCCACTCCAGTTCTTCCTTCATGGCCTTCTCGTGGGCCGACTGCTGCTTGGATTCCTGGGCCAGGCGGTTGGATTTGGCTTCCAGCCAGCCGGAGTAGTTGCCCTCGTAGGGAATGCCGGCGCCGCGGTCCAGTTCGAGAATCCAGCCGGCGACGTTATCGAGGAAGTAACGGTCGTGGGTGATCGCCACCACGGTACCCGAGAAGTCGTGGAGGAAATGCTCCAGCCAGGCCACCGAATCGGCGTCCAGGTGGTTGGTCGGCTCATCGAGCAGCAGCATATCCGGGGCCGACAGCAGCAGGCGGCACAACGCCACCCGGCGCTTCTCACCGCCGGACAACACGGCGACCTTGGCATCCCAGGCCGGCAGACGCAGGGCATCGGCCGCGACTTCCAGCTGGCGCTCGAGGTTGTGGCCGTCGCTGGCCTGGAGGATGGCTTCGAGCTTGGCCTGTTCGGCGGCCAGCTTGTCGAAATCGGCATCCGGCTCGGCATAGGCGGCGTAGACCTGATCGAGGCGCGCCTGGGCGTCCTTGATCTGGCTGACGGCCTCTTCGACCACTTCGCGCACGGTCTTGTTCGGATCGAGCTGCGGTTCCTGCGGCAGGTAACCGACATTAAGCTCGGGCATCGGACGGGCTTCGCCGTCGAATTCGCTGTCGAGGCCGGCCATGATTTTCAACAGGGTGGATTTGCCCGAACCGTTGAGGCCGAGCACGCCAATCTTGGCGCCAGGGAAAAACGACAGGGAAATGTTCTTGAGGATTTCCCGCTTCGGCGGCACTACTTTGCTCAGCCGGTGCATGGTGTAGACGTATTGGGCCATGAATTACCTTGGTTCTAAGACAGACAACTGAAAAATGGCTGCGGACCGTACGGCAAACGCAGGGCCATGGGTGACGGCATCTGTCAGGCGATAAGCCCTACAGCAGCCGCCAGCCGGTGCCTCAAAATCGCCTGCAACAGTCCCGCGCACGTGCGGCCAAAGCTACCGGAATGCGCCGTGCAGGGCAAACGACGCTCGTCGGCGGGACTGGCACTTCGCCACGGTTATGGCATGCTAGCGCCCCCGCGCGCGCCATTTATCAAGAAGAGACAGGGCCGCCCTGCTTTCATCGAGCCGTAATTGCAGGATCGTTATCAAGTGCCGAGCCCCACATCACCGTCGTTACCGCACGCACCAGGCGAACCGCTGACGCCCCTCCGGCGCAGCTCGATCAAGGGTGCGCTGGTTGCACTGGTGCTGGGCATGCTGGCGTTGTTGCTGTGGCAACTGCAGGTGGAGTCGCGGCAGTTGCTCGACAGCCAGCGCCAGCTCAACCATGAATTCAGTGCACAACTGGCCAACCACCTCAGCCTGAGCATGGAGCTGAAGGCCCAGGCCGGCATGGCGATGCTGCAACAGAACGCCTCGGCGCCAGGCCCAGGCGCGATCGACGAGAACCTGCTGCATGGCCTGCGAGGGGTTTTCAGCAGCCTGCGCGGCCTGGCCTGGCTTGGCCCGCACGGCGATATCCTGGCAGACAGCCAACCCCAGGCGGATGACAGCCTCTCGTTGCCCGACCTGATCCGGCGCAGCAAGGGGGCGGCTTATTACTACGCCTCCAGCCCCCGCGAAGGCGGCCCGATCTACCTGCTGCTGCGGCAGAATCAGGGCAGCAACCCGAGCGGTTACTGGGCCTTGCGCCTGAGCGCGGAAACATTGCGCAACTGGCTGTATCAACACCACCAGAGTCGCTATCGCTGGCAGTTGGAAGACCACCAGGCACAACGCACGATGGCCAGCCAGCAGGGCGACGCTGTCGCCGACGACTCGGGAGCTGCGCCGATAAGCGCGACCGATCTGCAGCAGAGCATTCTCCTGACCCCGCTCACAGGCAGCGACTGGCAACTGCGCGCCCTGTTCGACGAGCGCAGTGCCCGCGCCCAACTGCTATCCGGGCTGACCAGCAAATTCCTGCTGTTCACACTCTGCACCGTACTGACCCTGCTCGCCCTGTACCGCCTGCTGCGCGAACAGCGCAGCCTGCATGAACTCAGTGCGGCCTCGCGGCGCCAAGCGGCCAGCGCGCTGGGGGCCATCGAGGAGCGCGTGCTGGTCACCGACAGCAATGGCCAACTGAGCTACCTCAATCCCCAGGCCGAGAAATTGTTCGGTTTACGCAGCAGCGAGGCGCATAACTGGCACCTGCTGCAACTGCTGCCGCACCTCGATCCGCAGCGACTACAGGACACCAGCGCGCCTAACGAGCTTGAACCCGAGCTGGTCGAGATCAAGCAGGACGGCATGAACCGCCTGTTCGCCATCAGCCGCAGTAGCCTCGGCGAAACCGCGAGGCGCCTGGGCGCTGTCTGGGTGCTGCGCGACGTCACCGAACAGCAGCATGCCACTCGCGTGCTGCAGGAAACCCGCCGGCGCTACCAGGATATCTTCGAAGGCACCGGCACCGCGCTCTGCGTACTGGACCTGGCCGCGCTGCCGGATTACCTGCACCAGCAGCAGGTGCATGACAGCGCGAGCCTGCGACTCTGGCTGCAGGCCAATCCGCCGCGGCATGCTGAACTGCTGCAGCTGATGCGCTTCACCGAGACCAATCAGGTGGCCCTGCGCCTGCTCGGCGTCGACTCCACCGAGCAAGCCTGGCAGCACCTGATCGACAGCGGCCCGCTGCGCGCCGAGGGCTTTCGCGTGCAGCTGCTCAGCGCCCTGCTCGAAGGCGCCGGCCAGCTCGAACTGGAGCGGCGCATCAGCACCCCGCAAGGCCACGAGCGTCACCTGTGGCTGGTGCTGCACCTGCCGGACAGCACCCAAGAACTGAATGCGGTGACCCTGAGCATCAGCGACATCACCAGCCGCAAGCGCATCGAACTGTCGTTGATCGAGCGCGAGCGCTTCTGGTCGGATGTGGTACGCGCGGTACCCGACACCCTCTACGTGCATGACCTGTCGAACAAGCGCGTGCTGTTCAGTAACCACCACCTGGGTCTGCAACTGGGTTACAGCACGATCGAGCTGAGCGCCCTCGGCGAGCGCTTCTGGGAGCACATCCTGCACCCCGACGACAGCGACTATTACTGGCGCATCCGCAGCCTGCAGCAGGTAATCGGCAACGACGTCCTGCTCGAATCGCAACTGCGCGGGCGCCACCGCAACGGTAACTGGCGCTGGTTCAGCATCCGCGAGCAGGCCCTGGCCCGCGACACCCGCGGCCGGGTCAGTCGCCTGATCGGGGTGGCCAAGGACATCACCGAGCAGATCGAAAGCAGCGAATCGCTGCGCAACAGCGAACAGCGTTACCGGCTGCTGGCGGAGGGCACCAGCGACGTGATCTTCTCCACCGACAACGGCCTGCACCTCAACTACGTCAGCCCCTCGGTGGAACCGGTGCTCGGCCATCGACCGGCATGGTTCCTGGCCAACAACCTCCACAGCCTGGCCGCCAACCCGCAGCAACTGGCCGGCCTGTCGATCTTGCTCGATAGGGTGCGCGGCGCGCTCGGCAGCCCGCTACGCATGATCGAGCTGCGCAAGCAGTTCCAGCCGCAACTGTTCATCTTCGACTGCCTGCGCGCCGATGGGCGGAAAATCCCGGTCGAGTTGCGCCTGGTACCGATGTGGGATGAGAACAGCCACTTCGAAGGCCTGCTCGGCGTCGGCCGCGACGTCAGCCAGCAGCGCCGCTCGGAAAAAGACCTGCGCATGGCCGCCACGGTATTCGAGCATTCCACCTCGGCGATTCTGGTCACCGATCCGGCCGGCTACATCGTCCAGGTCAACAAGGCCTTCAGTCGGGTCAGCGGTTATTCCTCGGCCCAGGTCCTCGACCAGTTGCCGGGCATGCTCACCGCCGACCGCCAGCAGGCCAGCCACCTGCATTACGTCCTCAGTCAACTCAATCAGCGCGGCAGCTGGGAAGGCGAAATCTGGCTCAAGCGCCGCGACGGCGAAAGTTTCCCGGCCTGGGTCGGGATCACCGCCGTACAGGACGAAGATGGCGACCTGGTCAGCTACGTGTGCTTCTTCAGCGACATCAGCGAGCGCAAGGCCAGCGAACAGCGCATCCATCGCCTGGCCTACTACGATGCCCTGACCCTGTTGCCCAACCGCACGCTGTTCCAGGATCGCCTGCACACCGCCCTGCAGCACGGTGAACGGCATCAGGAATGGGTGGTGCTGATGTTCCTCGATCTCGACCGCTTCAAACCGATTAACGACTCCCTGGGTCATGCCGCCGGCGACCGCATGCTCAAGGACGTGGCGGTGCGCCTGGAGGCCTGCGTAGACGGCGACGATACCGTGGCGCGCATGGGCGGCGACGAATTCACCCTGTTGCTGCAGCCGGTTGCCATTCGCGAGGGTGCACTGAACCGGGCGATTCATGTCGCCGAGCAGATTCTTGCCTGCCTGGCCCAGCCCTTCGTCCTCGAAGGTCGCGAATTCTTCGTCACCGCCAGCATCGGCATCGCCCTCAGTCCGCAGGACGGCAACGAACTGAGCCAGCTGATGAAGAACGCCGACACGGCGATGTACCACGCCAAGGAACACGGCAAGAACAACTTCCAGTTCTATCAGGCGGACATGAACGCCAGCGCCCTGGAGCGCCTGGAACTGGAACGGGACCTGCGCCACGCCCTCGAACAGCACGAGTTCGTTCTTTACTACCAGCCGCAGTTCTCCGGCAACGGCCAGCGCCTGACCGGCGTCGAAGCCCTGCTGCGCTGGCAGCATCCCGTGCGTGGCCTGGTGCCACCGGATGACTTCATCCCGGTACTGGAAGAGATCGGCCTGGTGGTGCAGGTCGGCGACTGGGTCCTGGCCGAGTCCTGCCGCCAGCTGAAGAGCTGGCACGCAGCGAAGATCCGCGTGCCGAAGATCTCGGTCAACCTGTCGGCCCGGCAGTTCACCGAAGGCGCGCTGGCTCAGCGCATCGCCGCGATCCTCGAAGACAGTGGCGTTGCCCCGGCTTGCGTGGAGCTGGAGCTGACCGAAAGCATCCTGATGCAGGATGTGGCGAGCGCCCTGTGCACCCTCAACGACCTGAAAAGTCTTGGCCTGTGCATCGCCATCGACGACTTCGGCACCGGCTATTCGTCGCTCAACTACCTCAAGCAGTTTCCCATCGACGTGCTGAAGATCGACCGCAGCTTCGTCGACGGCGTGCCCGAAGGCGAACAGGACGCGCAGATCGCCCGCGCCATCATCGCCATGGCCCACAGCCTGAACCTTTCGGTAATCGCCGAAGGCGTGGAAACCCAGGCGCAACTGGACTTCCTGCGCATCCACGATTGCGACGAGGTCCAGGGCTACCTGCTCGGTCGGCCCATGCCCGCCCACCAGTTCGCCGCCCAGTTCAGTGGCGCCGCGCTGTTTATGCTCAGCTAGCGCTGCAAGCTGCCTTGCACATGAACCCCACTTGTCCGTCACATGACTGCGCCGCATACCCCTGTCTAGCCAAGATGGGGTAGAATTTGCCCCCTCTTTCTACCGCCCAGCTGATTTTCTCAGGGGATTTGCCATGTTCAGCCGTGATTTGAATCTTGCTCGTTTTGACGCCGAACTGTTTACCGCGATGGAGCAAGAAGCCCAGCGCCAGGAAGAACATATCGAGCTGATCGCCTCGGAAAACTACACCAGCCCGGCGGTGATGGAAGCCCAGGGCAGCGTGCTGACCAACAAGTACGCCGAAGGCTATCCGGGCAAGCGCTACTACGGCGGCTGCGAATACGTCGATGTGGTCGAGCAACTGGCCATCGACCGCGCCAAGCAGCTGTTCGGCGCCGATTACGCCAACGTCCAGCCGCACTCCGGCAGCCAGGCCAACGCCGCCGTGTACATGGCCCTGCTCAACCCGGGCGACACCGTACTGGGCATGAGCCTGGCCCACGGCGGTCACCTGACCCACGGCGCCAGCGTCAGCTTCTCCGGCAAGATGTACAACGCCGTGCAGTACGGCATCACCGATGCCGGCCTGATCGACTACGACGAAGTCGAGCGCCTGGCCGTAGAGCACAAGCCGAAGATGATCATCGCCGGCTTCAGCGCCTACTCCCAGGTCCTGGATTTCCCGCGCTTCCGCGCCATCGCCGACAAGGTTGGCGCCTATCTCTTTGTCGATATGGCGCATGTCGCGGGCCTGGTCGCCGCCGGCGTATACCCCAACCCGGTGCCGTTCGCCGACGTGGTCACCACCACCACCCACAAGACCCTGCGCGGCCCGCGCGGCGGTCTGATCATCGCGCGCGCCAACGAAGCCCTGGAGAAGAAATTCAACTCCGCGGTGTTCCCGGGCGGCCAAGGCGGCCCGCTGGAGCATGTGATCGCAGCCAAGGCGGTGTGCTTCAAGGAAGCCCTGCAACCCGAGTTCAAAGCCTATCAGCAGCAAGTGGTGAAGAACGCCCAGGCCATGGCCAGCGTGTTTATCGACAACGGCTATGACGTGGTGTCCGGCGGCACCGAGAACCACCTGTTCCTGCTCAGCCTGATCAAGCAGGACATCACCGGTAAAGACGCCGACGCCGCCCTCGGTCGCGCCTTCATCACCGTGAACAAGAACAGCGTGCCCAACGATCCGCGCTCGCCCTTCGTCACCTCGGGCCTGCGCATCGGCACCCCGGCCGTGACCACCCGTGGCTTCAAGGAAGACGAGTGCCGTCAACTGGCCGGCTGGATGTGCGAAATCCTCGCCAACCTGGGCGACGAGTCGGTCGAAGCGCGCATCCGCGAGCAGGTCAAGGCGCTCTGCGCCAAGTTCCCGGTCTACGGCAACTAAGCTCAACCGCAGTACGAAAAAGCCCGCCCAATATAGGCGGGCTTTTTAGTGGCGCAGCAACCAGCGCCTGGCTGCTAGCAATTGATAATGCCCCCCGATCTCCCGGCCAGGCATCGGGCCTTTGCCCCGGGTGCGCCGCATAAAGCCAAGCCGGCCGCCCCAGCCTTGGCTATAGTGGACAAAAACGCGCAGGAGTTTTTGCATGAGCGACACGAGCAACGAACGTAGGCGCTTTCAGCGCATCGCTTTCGATGCCCCCACCGAGATCATTCAGGGGGAGCGGCGCTGGGCTGTCGGGCTGCATGACGTATCGCTCAAGGGCCTGCTGGTCAAACGTCCGCCGCAGTGGGATGGCGACCCCAATCAGTCCTTCGACGCCAGCATCCAGCTCGCCGAGGACGCCCGCATGCAGATGGAAGTGGTCCTGACCCGCAGCCATGGCGAGCTGCTCGGCTTCGTCTGCCGGCACATCGACCTCGACTCGATCAGCCACCTGCGGCGCCTGGTGGAGCTCAACCTCGGCGACGAAACCCTACTGGAACGCGAACTGGCTGCACTCGGCGAAGGCGACTGACTGCCCTTCCTGCAGAAGCCAGATTTCAGTCGAACAACGCATCCAGCGCCTGTTCCAGGCGGGTCACGGCGATCACCTGCAACCCCGCCGGCGCCTCTTTGGGGGCGTTGCCCTTGGGCACGATGGCGCGTTTGAAACCATGCTTGGCGGCTTCCTTCAGGCGCTCCTGACCGCTAGGCACCGGGCGCACCTCGCCGGACAGGCCCACCTCACCAAACACCAGCAAGTCATGGGCCAACGGCCTGTTGCGCAGGCTGGAGATCACCGCCGCCATCAGCGCCAGGTCGGACGCGGTTTCCAGCACCTTGACCCCGCCGACCACGTTGAGGAACACGTCCTGGTCATGGGTGGGGATGCCGCCATGGCGGTGCAGCACGGCCAGCAGCATGGCCAGGCGGTTCTGATCCAGGCCCAGGGTGACGCGGCGCGGGTTGGCCATATGGCTGCTGTCGACCAGCGCCTGCACCTCCACCAGCATTGGCCGGGTGCCTTCCCAGGTGGCCATCACCACGCTGCCCGGCACCTCTTCCTGGGCGCGGGTGAGGAAGATCGCCGAGGGGTTGGTGACCTCCTTGAGGCCCTTGTCGGTCATGCCGAACACGCCCAACTCGTTGATCGCGCCGAAGCGGTTCTTCACCGCTCGCAGCAGGCGCAGACGGCCATCGGACTCGCCCTCGAAATACAGCACGGTATCGACCATGTGCTCAAGCACCCGCGGACCGGCCAGCGCGCCATCCTTGGTCACGTGGCCGACCAGGAAGATCGCCGTACCGCTCTGCTTGGCGTAACGCACCAGCAGGGCCGCGCTCTCGCGCACCTGGGACACGCCGCCGGGAGCCGACTGCAATTGCTCGGTGAAGATGGTCTGGATCGAGTCGATCACCATGACCTTGGGTTTTTCCAGGCGCGCGGTGGCGATGATGCTCTCGATGCAGGTCTCGGTCATGACCTTGAGCTTGTCTTCCGGCAGGCCCAGGCGGCGGGCGCGCATGGCCACCTGCTGCTGGGATTCCTCGCCGGTGACATAGAGCGCGGGAAAGCGCGTGGCAATATTGCACAGGGTCTGCAGCAGGATGGTCGACTTGCCGATGCCCGGATCGCCGCCAATCAGCACCACCGAGCCGTCCACCAGACCGCCACCGAGGACCCGATCCAGTTCACCGGATGCGGTGGAAAAGCGTGGCATTTCCTCGACGCTGACTTCTGCCAGGGTTTTCAGCTGTGCCTGCTGCCCCGTCCAGCCGCTGCGTCCGCTCGGCGCAACCGCATGGGCTTCGATCATGGTTTCGGTCAGGGTGTTCCAGGTGCCGCATTCGCCGCATTGCCCGGCCCACTTGGGAAAGGTGGCGCCACACTCGGTGCAGCCGTACATGCGCTTGGCCTTGGCCATGGGGCGGACTCCCTCAAACGAAAGCCCGCATCATAGCCTTTACCAGCCGTCAATCGGGAGCCGGATCAGAGGCTGGGAAAATATCGAAGGCCTTAGCGAGACCGTCTCCAGGCGTTCACGTAGCGCAACGCCGCTGTGGGCGTTTGGCAGCAGGCGGGAGTTTCTCAGCCCTTGCAGCAACCGCAGCACTGAGCGGCAGGCGCGGCGAGACGCTTGGCCACCTGATCCTTGAGGTCAACGCGCTCGCGCTTCAAGAGGGTCAAGGCGTCGTCGGCCAATAGCTCGACGCCATCCTCGACGCGGCAAATGCGCTTATCCAGCGCCTCGTATTCGTCGGCCAGACGGGCGAAGCCCGGGTCGGCCTGACGCAAATCGTGCAACTCGGCAGGCTGCTCGGGGAAATCATGGACCAAGGGGTGATGGTCGATATGCATGCTGATACTCCAGGGAATGACTGCTCAGAGGTTGTGAAAATATCGAGCGCCGTAACGAGGCCGACTCCAGACGTTCGCAGCGCAACGCTGCAGCGAGAAGCAGTCGCAGTAGGCGAGCGTTTTTTCACAAGCTCTCAGCATATTCTCCTGCCCCGGCTCGCCCCTTGACCCGGATCAACCCGCCGCACCGTTGCGCAGCAGAGTTTCGATTTCGTCCTTGAGGGTAACCCGCTGCATTTTCAGGCCCTGTAGCTGCAACTCGTCCATCGCCTCCCGGCCATCCATCACTTCATAGATGCGCTTATCCAATTGTTCGTACTCCTCGGCCAAGCGGGCGAAATGGCCATCTGCCTTCAGCAAGGCGCGCATTTGTGTTTCAAACTGCGGAAACTCGCGGCTGAGTGGATGATATTGCAATGGCATGGCGACACCCTCCGAATGTATCTATCAGACTAGTTCAGCTCGCTGCTTCGCACCAAAAACCTGGACTATTAGCGAGAAAGCAGAATACAAGCCGCACTTTATTGCTTAACTTGGCGGCCATGACTCACACAGGAGAAGGCGCATGAGTACATCCTCAGGCTGTTCCGCCTGCCGGGACGGGGAACAGTTGGAATTCCCCATTACCATGGCTTTCCAGCCGATCCTCGACCTGGCCAGGCAAGAGATTTTCGCCCACGAGGCCCTGGTGCGCGGCGCGACGGGCGAATCGGCCGGCAGCCTGCTGGCCCGGGTCAATGCCGACAACCGCTACGCCTTCGACCAGAGTTGCCGGATCAAGGCGGTGGAATGGGCGGCAAAGCTGCGGGTACCGGCCAAGGTATCGATCAACTTCATGCCGAACGCCGTGTACCGCGCGGAGACCTGCATCCGCGCCACCCTGGAGGCGGCACGGCGCTATGACTTTCCGCTCGAGCGGATCATCTTCGAGGTTACCGAGCAGGAGCAGGTGCTGGATATCGACCATCTCACAGGCATCCTGCGGGCCTACCGCAAACAGGGTTTCATGACCGCCATCGACGACTTCGGGGCGGGCTATGCCGGCCTTAATCTGCTGGCCGACTTCCAGCCCGACCTGATCAAGCTGGACATGGCCCTGATCCGCGGCATCGACCAGGACAGTGTGCGACAGATCCTGGTCGAGGCAACCCTGCAGATGTGCCGCAAGCTGCAGATCCGCGTGATCGCCGAGGGCATTGAAACCACAAACGAGTTCGATGCGCTACGCGACATGGGCGTGGAGCTGTTTCAGGGTTATCTGTTCGCCAAGCCGGGCTTCGAGATGCTGCCCGAGATTCGCTTTCCCTACTGAGAGGCTGTGAAAAACGCCCGCCTACTGCACCCGCCTGGCAAGTGCCGCGCACTGCATTACACTCTGCAGATCATCTCAATCAGGGAGCGGCACATGAGCATCGTCAGCGAATTCAAGACCTTCGCCGTCAAGGGCAATGTGGTCGACATGGCCGTGGGCATCATCATCGGGGCAGCCTTCGGCAAGATCGTCTCGTCCTTCGTCGGCGACGTGATCATGCCGCCTATCGGCCTGCTGATCGGCGGCGTCGACTTCACCGACCTGGCGCTCATCCTCAAGGCCGCCGAGGGCGACCTGCCGGCGGTGATCCTCAGCTACGGCAAGTTTATCCAGACCCTGCTGGACTTCCTGATCCTTGCCTTCGCCATCTTCATGGGCGTCAAGGTGATCAACCGGCTCAAGCGCGAGGAAGCCGTAGCTCCGAGCCTGCCGCCGGCGCCGAGCCCGGAAGAAACCCTGCTGACGGAGATTCGCGACCTGCTCAAGGCCCAGCAGAGCAAGGAATAGAGTGGAACACCAACAGGCGGGTGTCATCCGCAATCCGCAGGCTGTCGCTCGCCGCCATTACCAGTAATTCTCCACCGCCACCTGGCCCGGTCGACGGGTCAGGCTCAGCTGCAAGTCGCGCTGCTTGAGCAGTTTTCGCGTGTCGTCGATCATCTGCGGATTGCCACAGAGCATCAGCCGCGAGTGCTCGGGGGTCAGGCTCAGGCCGGCGCCGCGCTCCAGCTCGCCGCTGGTCAGCAGCGTGGTGATGCGCCCGTGCCGACAGCCCGGCGCCTGTTCGCGGGTCACCAGCGGCAGATAGGTCAGTTTGCCGGCATACTCGGCCAGGTGCTCCAGGTCGTTGAGACCATGAATCAGTGGTTGATAGGCCAGGTCGCCGGCGGTGCGCGCGCTGTAGACCAGGACGATGCGCTCGAACCGCTGCCAGACCTCGAAGTCCTGGAGGATCGACAGAAATGGCGCCAGGCCGGTGCCGCTGGCCAGCAGCCAGAGATCGCGGCCATCGATGAAACGGTCCAGGGTGAGAAAGCCATAGGCCTGGCGGTCCACCAGCAGGCTGTCGCCGGCCTGGAGACGGCTCAGTTCGGAGGTGAACTCGCCGCCCGGCACGACGATGGAGAAGAATTCGAGAAACTCGTCATGCGGCGCCGACACCATCGAATAGGCACGCCAGACCACAGTGCCGTCGGCCTTCTGCACGCCGAGGCGGGCGAACTGTCCGGCGCGGAATCGAAACCCGGGATCCCGCGAACAACGCAGGCTGAACAGGCTCGGCGACCACACATGCACATCACTCAGGATCTGCCGGGTGAACTTGTCTTCGCTGGCGGTCATACTTGACTCCCTCTGCTGTGCCGAAGATCTGGCAGGCCGTTAAAAAACGTAGTGAGCGAAGGCTAGGCGGGGACGCCTAGGCAAGGCGAAGTTAACCGAGGAGGCGGAGTGTACGAGTTGTACATGAGCAGTCCGAGGCCAACTTCAACGCGGCCTAGCCGAGCGCAGTAGTTTTTCAACGGTCTGTCACAGTGTCGCGCAAAGCGCCCTTAACAAACACCAGCAGTCTATATGCCTATATTCGTTACGCCCTTTGCCCGACTCGACCTGATCCGCCAGCCCGAACAGCAGGCCGAACCCCTGCAGGCCTTCGATGCCGCCGACGAGTACCTGCTCAATCATCTGCATGCGCAGGGCTTGCCCGCGGCTGCACACGTGCTGGTGCTCAACGACAGCTTCGGCGCCCTGGCAGCCAGCCTGGCCGGCCATGCCCGGGTCACCAGCAGCGGCGACTCGCACCTGGGCTTGCTGGGTTTGCACGCCAACCTGGCGCGCAATCACTTGCCGGCAGACGCGGTCAGCTTCGTGCCGGCCAGCGCAACGGCCCAGGGTCCGTTCGACCGGGTGCTGATCCGCGTTCCCAAGACCCTGGCGCTGCTGGAAGAACAGCTGATCCGCCTGCATGGCCAGTTGGCCACCGACGCCCAGGTCATCGCCGCCGGCATGCTCAAGCACCTGCCGCGTGCCGCCGGCGATCTGTTGGAAAAGTACATCGGCCCGGTGCAGGCTTCGCTGGCGGTGAAGAAGGCGCGCCTGCTGCTGGCCACGCCCGAAGACAGACCAGCGCCGGTATCGCCCTACCCCACGCGCTACCGCCTGGACAAACCGGCCATCGAACTGCTCAACCATGCCAATGTGTTTTGCCGCGAAGACCTCGACATCGGCACCCGCGCCTTCCTGCCCCATCTGCCCAAACACCTCGGCCGCATGCGCGTGGCAGATCTCGGCTGCGGCAACGGCGTGCTCGGCATCGCCTATGCCCTGGGCAGCCCGCAAGCCGAGCTGGCACTGGTCGACGAATCCTATATGGCGGTGCAATCGGCCCGGGAGAACTGGCGCGCCGCGCTCGGCGAGCGCCCGGTGGAGATCCGCGCCGGCGACGGCCTGGCCGAACAACCGGCGGATTCGCTGGACCTGGTGCTGTGCAACCCGCCGTTCCACCAGCAGCAGGTGGTCGGCGACTTCCTCGCCTGGCGCATGTTCCAGCAGGCCCGCGCCGCCCTGGTCACCGGCGGCGAGCTATGGATAGTCGGCAACCGCCACCTGGGCTACCACGCCAAACTCAAACGCCTGTTCCGCGGTGTCGAGCAGGTCGCGGCCACGCCCAAGTTCGTGGTGCTCAAGGCGATCAAATAAGCGCAATTGGTGTAGCACCGTGGGTTAGCGGCACGGAACGCCTTATGCACGAACAACAGCGCTATTCGGGTGCCGCGTAACCCACCAGACACAAGCCCGAGTCGCCGCCATGGTGGGTTACGGCACAGCAAATACAGGCGCAACGCAGGACAATCCAGCTATGTGCCTAACCCACCCTACGCAAACCTCGTGCATCGGCAGCTAATCAGGGCGCGCCCATCCCCGCCGCCTGCATGAACAGGCGCAACAACCCGGCCACCAGCCCCAGGGCCAGCACGCTGGCGGACCAGATCAGCAGCAGCCAGCCGAGGCGCTGCCACAGCGGTTTTTTCTCTTCTGCATCGTTCATCTTGCGGCCTTCAGAACCTATTCGAGGTCTCGCGAGCTAGAGCCATGCAAGGCGCTACGTTAGTAACAGCCTCCGGCTGGTCAAAGCAGGCGAGACACGTAGCGTAGCGCAGTAACAGCCGTAGGCTGGCCCGCAGGGTGAGCGCAGCGAATCAAGCGGAGTTTACTGCTGTAAATGAGCATTCCGACTGGGCTCGCACCCGAGCCTGTTTTTAACGCAGCAGGGCCGACGCGCAGCAGACCGGGAACAGCTCCTCAGTGATAGCCGTCTTCCTCAGTCACCTTGCCGCGGAACACGTAGTAGCTCCAGGCGGTGTACCCCAGGATGAAGGGGATGATGAACAGCGCGCCGACCAGGATGAAGCCCTGGCTCTGCGGCGGTGCGGCGGCCTCCCAGATGCTGATCGACGGCGGGATGATGTGCGGCCACAGGCTGATGCCCAGGCCGCTGTAGCCGAGGAAGATCAGCGCCAGGGTCAGCAGGAACGGCGAATACTGGGCATTATTGGCCACCGCGCGCAGCAGTGCCCAGGTGCATAGCAGCACCAGCAGCGGCACCGGGATGAACCAGAACAGGTTGGGTAGGCTGAACCAGCGCGCGGCGATCTCGGCATGGGCCAGCGGCGTCCACAGGCTGACGATGCCGGTCACGCCGAGCAGGACGAACACCAGCGGCCGCGCCAGGTCGTGCATCTGCCGCTGCAGGCGACCCGCGGTCTTCATGATCAACCAGGTGCAGCCGAGCAGTGCGTAGGCGGCGATCAGCGCCAGCCCGCAGAACAGCGAAAACGGCGTCAGCCAATCGAAGGCGCCGCCGACATGGACCCGCTCCACCACCTCGAAGCCATCGATATAGGCGCCCAGGGCCACGCCCTGGAAGAAGGTCGCGGTCAGCGAGCCGCCGATAAAGGCCTTGTCCCACAGGTGGCGTTTATCCGCCTTGGCCTTGAAGCGGAACTCGAAGGCCACACCGCGGAAGATCAGCCCCAGCAGCATCAGGATCAACGGCAGGTAGAGCGCGCTCAAGACCACCGCATAGGCCAGCGGAAAGGCGCCGAACAGCGCCGCGCCGCCTAGCACCAGCCAGGTCTCGTTGCCGTCCCAGACCGGCGCCACGGTGTTCATCATCACATCGCGCTCGCCCTTGCTCTTGACGAAGGGGAAGAGGATGCCGATACCCAGATCGAAGCCGTCCATGACCACGTACATCATCACGCCGAAGCCGATGATCAGCGCCCAGATCAACGATAGATCGATGCCCATGCTCAACTCCTTCCACTCGGGGTGTCGTTGTCGTCCAGCTCATCATCCGCGGCGGACAATGGACGCGACGGCGTGCGCCTGCGCCCGGGCCCGCCTTCGGTGGCTTGCTTGCCCTCGTCGGTGACCGGCCCCTTGCGCACCAGGCGCATCATGTAGCCGAGCCCGGCACCGAACAGGGCGAAGTACACCACCACGAACAGCGCCAGGGTCAGGCTCATCTGCGCGAAGCTGTGCCCCGAGGATGCATCGGCGGTGCGCATCAGGCCCTGGATGATCCA
>NZ_JBFIIG010000042.1:0-27223 GCF_041601375.1 Pseudomonas sp.
CGCACGGTTTTCACACCGGCGTCCTGCAGTGCGGCGAACTTCTCGTCCGCAGTACCCTTGCCGCCGGAGATGATGGCGCCGGCATGGCCCATGCGCTTGCCCGCAGGGGCAGTCACACCAGCGATGTAGGACACCACCGGCTTGGTCACGTTGGCCTTGATGTAAGCAGCCGCTTCTTCTTCAGCCGAACCGCCGATCTCGCCGATCATCACGATCGCCTCGGTCTTCGGGTCTTCCTGGAACAATTTCAGGATGTCGATGAAGTTGGAGCCCGGGATCGGGTCACCGCCGATGCCCACGCAGGTGGACTGGCCAAAGCCGGCGTCGGTGGTCTGCTTCACGGCTTCGTAAGTCAGGGTGCCGGAACGCGACACGATGCCCACTTTGCCTGGCAGGTGGATGTGACCCGGCATGATGCCGATCTTGCACTCGCCCGGCGTGATCACGCCTGGGCAGTTCGGGCCGATCAGGACCACGCCCAGCTCGTCGCACTTGACCTTGGCTTCGAGCATGTCGATGGTCGCGATGCCTTCGGTGATGCAGACGATCAGCTTGATGCCGCCGAACGCCGCTTCGAGGATCGAGTCCTTGCAGAACGGAGCCGGCACATAGATCACGCTGGCAGTTGCGCCAGTCGCGGCTACGGCTTCTTTAACGGTGTTGAACACCGGCAGGTTCAGGTGCGTGCTGCCACCCTTGCCCGGAGTCACGCCGCCAACCATCTTGGTGCCGTAGGCGATGGCTTGTTCGGAGTGGAAAGTGCCTTGCGAGCCGGTGAAGCCCTGGCAGATTACCTTGGTGTCTTTATTGATCAGGACGCTCATTACTTGCCCTCCGCAGCTTTGACGACTTGCTGAGCAGCGTCGGTCAGGCTGGTTGCCGCGATGATGTTCAAGCCACTTTCAGCCAGTACTTTAGCGCCCAGGTCGGCGTTGTTGCCTTCCAGACGAACCACAACCGGAATCTTCACGCCGACTTCCTTGACCGCGCCGATGATGCCTTCGGCAATCATGTCGCAACGCACGATGCCGCCGAAGATGTTCACCAGAACAGCTTTGACGTTGTCGTCGGAGAGGATGATCTTGAACGCTTCGGTCACGCGCTCTTTGGTCGCGCCGCCACCTACGTCGAGGAAGTTGGCTGGCTGGCCGCCGTGCAGGTTGACGATATCCATGGTACCCATTGCCAGGCCGGCACCATTGACCATGCAACCGATGTTGCCTTCCAGGGCCACGTAGTTCAGTTCGAACTTGGCCGCGTGCGCTTCGCGCGGATCGTCCTGGGAAGGATCGTGCATGGCACGCAGCTTCGGCTGACGGTACATGGCGTTGCTGTCGATGTTGATCTTGGCGTCGAGGCAATGCAGGTTGCCATCGGCCTTGATGACCAGCGGGTTCACTTCCAGCAGAGCCAGGTCGTAGTCCTGGAACAGCTTGGCCAGGCCGACGAAGATGTGGGTGAACTGCTTGACCTGATCGCCTTCCAGACCCAGCTGGAACGCCAGCTCGCGGCCCTGGAACGGCTGTGCGCCGACCAGCGGATCGATGGTGGCCTTGAGAATTTTCTCAGGAGTATCGTGAGCGATCTTCTCGATGTCCACGCCACCTTCGGTGGAAGCCATGAACACGATACGGCGGCTGGAGCGATCGACTACCGCGCCCAGATACAGCTCTTTGGCGATGTCGGTGCAGGACTCAACCAGGATCTGGTTGACCGGCTGACCGGCGGCATCGGTCTGGTAGGTCACCAGACGCTTGCCCAGCCAGTTGGCGGCGAAGGCCTTGGCGTCTTCCTGGCTTTTGACCAGCTTCACACCGCCCGCTTTACCGCGGCCACCGGCATGCACCTGAGCCTTGACGACCCATTCGGTGCCGCCAATTTTTTCGCAGGCTGCTGCGGCTTCTTCCGGAGTGCTTACGGCGAAACCCTTGGATACGGGCAGGCCGTATTCAGCGAACAGCTGCTTACCCTGATACTCGTGGAGATTCATGCTTGTCTACCGTCTTCGTTAGGTATTGCGCATTCGATGCTGCACTTGTGATGCCGCACCACCTGTGACTGCTTCGAGGAGCAGTCCGGCGACGTTCCGCGCTTGAGCCAGGCTCAGCGCGGGCAGACCGCCGTGGTTCTTCTTGTAACCCCGCCACTACCGGTGAGCTGCAAGCAGCGGCCGGTGTAACGGCGTACAAACGACTACTTAGCGCCTCTTGTTAGCGCTTCTTACGATTGGCGATGTGGATGGCGTGGCCATTCACGGCCAGGGCCGCTTCATGCAGCGCTTCGGACAACGTCGGGTGGGAGAAGACCATCATTCCCAGGTCCTCGGCGCTGGTGCCGAACTCCATACCGATGGCGCCCTGCTGGACCAGCTCGGCAGCGCTCGGGCCGATGACGTGAACACCCAATACGCGATCGGTGTTGGCGTCGGCAATCACCTTGACCATGCCGCCGGTATCATTGGCAGCCATGGCGCGGCCGCTGGCGGCGAACGGGAAGGTGCCGACGTTGACGGCCACGCCCTCGCCTTTCAGCTGCTGCTCGGTCTTGCCGACCCACGCGATTTCCGGGTGGGTATAGATGACCGAAGGAATCAGGTCGTAGTTCATCTGGGCCTTGTGCCCGGCGATACGCTCGGCAACCATCACGCCCTCTTCCGAGGCCTTGTGCGCCAGCATGGCGCCGCGGACCACGTCACCCACCGCGAAAACACCCGGTACGCTGGTGGCGCACTGGTCGTCGACGAAGATGAAGCCACGCTCGTCCAGATCGACGCCGCTGTCGGCCGCCAACAGATCGGTGGTCACCGGACGACGGCCGACCGCTACGATCAGCTTGTCGAAGGTCAGCTGCTGCTCGCCGTCGGAGTCGGTAAAGCTGACGGTGACCTGTTTCTTCTTCACTTCGGAACCGGTTACCCGGGCGCCCAGACGAATCTTCAGGCCTTGCTTGGTCAGGGTCTTCAGGGCTTCCTTGGCGATCTGCTCGTCGGCAGCCGGGAGGAACTTGTCCAGCGCTTCGATCACGGTGACGTCGGCACCCAGACGCGCCCACACCGAGCCCAACTCCAGGCCGATCACGCCAGCACCGATCACGCCCAGGGTCTTGGGCACGCTCTGGAATTCCAGGGCGCCGGTGGAATCGACGATCACATCCTGATCGACCGGGGCCGGCGGAATGTCCACCGGCTTGGAGCCCGAAGCGATAATCACGTTTTCGGCCTGAACCACCTGAGTGGTGCCGTCCAGCGCGGTCACTTCCACTTGCTTGCCGGCCAGCAACTTGCCATGACCTTCGAGCAGGGTCACACCGTTGGCCTTGAACAGCGTGCTGACGCCGCCGGTGAGGTTCTTGACGATGTTGCTCTTGCGCGCAACCATCGCAGGCACGTCGATGCTGACGCCCTTGGCCTCGATACCGTGGATGGCAAAGCCTACTTTGGCTTCGTGATACTTCCAGGAGCTGTCCAGCAGCGCCTTGGACGGAATGCAACCGACGTTCAGGCAGGTGCCACCGAGCGCGACCTTGCCTTCACTGTCCTGGTACTTTTCGATGCAGGCGGTCTTCAGGCCGAGCTGAGCAGCCTTGATGGCGGCCACATAACCGCCAGGGCCGGCACCGATGACTACCACGTCAAATTTCTGGGTCATACATGATTCCTTCTCGAATAAACCGGATGGCCCCTTGCGGGGGCCATCGTGGGAGAGACTGGCTTAGATATCCAGCAGCAGACGAGCCGGATCTTCCAGCAGGTTCTTGATGGTCACCAGGAAGGTCACGGCTTCCTTACCATCGATCAGGCGGTGATCGTAAGACAGCGCCAGGTACATCATCGGCCGGATAACCACCTGACCGTTGATGGCCATCGGGCGCTGGAGGATATTGTGCATACCCAGGATGGCAGCTTGCGGCGGGTTGACGATCGGCGTCGACATCATCGAACCGAAGGTACCACCGTTGGTGATGGTGAAGGTGCCACCGGTCATGTCGTCGATCGACAGCTTGCCGTCTTTGGCCTTCTTGCCGAAGGTCGCGATGCCGCCTTCGATTTCAGCCAGGCTCATCAGCTCGGCATTGCGCAGTACCGGCACCACCAGGCCACGGTCGCTCGATACGGCAACACCGATGTCGGAGTAGCCGTGGTAGACGATGTCGGAGCCGTCGATCGAGGCGTTAACCGCCGGGAAACGCTTCAGCGCCTCGGTGGTGGCCTTGACGAAGAACGACATGAAGCCCAGGCGCACGCCGTTGTGCGACTTCTCGAACAGGTCCTTGTACTTCGAACGCAGGGCCATGACCTCGGTCATGTCGACTTCGTTGAAGGTGGTCAGCATGGCCATGTTCGACTGCGCCTCAACCAGACGCTCGGCAACCTTGGCCCGCAAACGGGTCATAGGTACGCGCTTCTCGACGCGGTCACCCGCGGCCAATACCGGCGTGGCAGCCGCCGGGGCAGCAGGTTTGCCAGCTGGCGCAGGGGCCGGTGCGTTTTTCTTGGCAGCGGCGGCAGCGACCACATCTTCCTTGGTCACCCGACCGCCCTTGCCGGTGCCGGCGATGCTGTTCGGGTCGATGCCACTCTCTTCGGCCAGCTTGCGCGCGGCCGGCGAGAGGATTTGCTCTTCGCCCGCAACACCCGGAGCATCGCTGGCGGTAGGCGCGGCAGCCTGGGTGGCGGTCGCTGCAGGAGCGGCAGCCCCACCTTCGCCTTCGCTCAAGGTGCCCAGCAGTTCATTGCTGAGCACGGTGTCGCCTTCGTTCTTGATGATTTCAGCGAGGACGCCGTCGGCCTCGGCCAGCACTTCGATCACTACTTTATCGGTCTCGATGTCGACGATCAGTTCGTCGCGCTTGACCGCATCGCCCGGCTGCTTGTGCCATGTGGCCACGGTGCCGTCGGCAACCGATTCCGGGAAAGTAGGGGCTTTGATCTCGATAGCCATTCTGTGTGGTTCCTTAAATTCGGTTTGTTCTGCGAGGCGGCCTCATCAGGCCGCCTCTTGCGCAAAGGCGTTAAACGGTGAAGGCGTCTTGCAGCAGTTTTGCCTGCTGTTCGGCGTGCATCGAGGCATAACCGCAGGCCGGTGCAGCAGAGCCTTCGCGGCCGGCGTACTCGAGGAACAGAGTCTTCTTGTACGCAGTGGCGACGCGCCGCATGTGATGCTGGCTGCAATACCAGGCACCCTGGTTCATCGGCTCTTCCTGACACCAAACGATGTGTTTGAGGTGCTTGTACGCCGCGAGCGCTTCGGCCAGGTCGTCTTCCGGGAACGGATAGAGCTGCTCGATACGCACGATGGCGATATCTTCGCGAGCCTCGGCACGACGCTTCTCCAGCAGATCGTAGTAGACCTTGCCGCTGCACAGGATCAGGCGTTCGACCTTCTTCGGATCGAGGGTATCGATCTCCGGAATCACGGTCTGGAACGAGCCATCGGCCAGATCCTCCAGGGTCGAGATGGCCAATTTATGGCGCAGCAACGACTTCGGAGTCAGGGCGATAAGCGGCTTGCGCAGTGGACGGATCACCTGGCGGCGCAACATGTGGTAGACCTGCGCCGGCGTGGTCGGCACGCACACCTGGATGTTGTGCTCGGCGCTCAGCTGCAGGAAGCGCTCGAGGCGCGCGGAGGAGTGCTCCGGGCCCTGCCCTTCATAGCCATGCGGCAACAGCATGGTCAGACCACACAGGCGGCCCCACTTGTGCTCGCCGCTGGTGATGAACTGATCGATCACCACCTGGGCACCATTGGCGAAGTCGCCGAACTGGGCTTCCCAGATCACCAGGGCATCCGGCTTGGTGGTGGCGTAACCGTATTCGAACGCCAGCGCGGCTTCCTCCGAGAGCAACGAGTCGTACAGATCGAAACGCGGTTGCTCGCTGTACAGGTGCTTGAGCGGTACGTGCGAACCCGGCCCCTTCTGGTTGTGCAGCACCGCGTGACGGTGCGAGAAGGTGCCACGGCCAATGTCCTGGCCAGTCATGCGGATCGGGTGACCTTCGAACAACAGGGTGGCGTACGCCATGGTTTCGGCATAGCCCCAATTGATCGGCAGCGCACCGGCGCCCATCTTCTGACGGTCTTCGAGAATCTTCGCGACCTGACGCTGGACGACGAAGCCTTCCGGAATTTCCAGCAGCTTGGCGGACAGGTCCTGCAGGGTCTTGAGCTCGAAACGGGTGTCGTGCCGGGCTGTCCAGGTATGGCCCAGGTACGGGCGCCAGTCGACGAACAACTCCTTGTTCGGCTCCTTGACCAGGCTCTTGACCACATGCTGGCCATTGTCCAGCGCGGTGCGGTAGTCGTCGATCTTGATCTGCACGTCATCCACCGAATGGCTGACGGCTGTGGTCAGCGCTTCGGCATACAGCTCACGGGTGGTGCGCTGCTTGCTGATCTGCTGATACATCATCGGCTGGGTGCCGCTCGGCTCATCGGCTTCGTTGTGACCGCGGCGGCGGTAACACACCAGATCGATCACCACATCGCGCTTGAACTGCATGCGGTAGTCGACGGCCAGCTGGGTGACGAACAGCACCGCTTCCGGATCATCGCCATTCACGTGCAGGATCGGCGCCTGGATCATCTTCGCCACGTCGGTGCAGTACTCGGTGGAGCGCGAATCTTCCGGGTTACTGATGGTGAAGCCGACCTGGTTGTTGATCACGATATGGATGGTGCCGCCCGTCTTGAAACCACGGGTCTGCGACATCTGGAAGGTTTCCATCACCACACCCTGACCGGCGAACGCCGCGTCACCGTGCAGCGAAACCGGAAGAACCTTGTCGCCGTTACTGTCGTTGCGACGATCCTGACGAGCGCGCACCGAACCCTCGACCACCGGCGAAACGATCTCCAGGTGGGAGGGGTTGAACGCCATGGCCAGGTGGACTTCGCCACCGGCAGTCATGACGTTGGAGGAGAACCCCTGGTGATACTTGACGTCGCCGGAACCGAGGGCCGCTTGCTTCTTGCCTTCGAACTCGTCGAACAGCTCACGCGGGTTCTTGCCGAAGGTATTGACCAGCACGTTGAGGCGGCCCCGGTGGGCCATGCCGATGACGACTTCCTTGGTGCCGTAGGAGCCGGCGCGCTGGATCATTTCATCGAGCAGCGGAATCAGGCTCTCGCCGCCTTCCAGACCGAAACGCTTGGTGCCCGGGTACTTGGTGCCCAGATACTTTTCCAGACCCTCGGCGGCGGTCAGACGCTCGAGCAGATGGCTCTGCACTTCTATCGAAATGCTCGGACGCCCACGCACGCTTTCCAGGCGCTGGGCGAACCAGTTGCGCTGCTCGGAATCGACGATATGGGTGAACTCGGCACCGATGGTGCGGCAATATGTCTGCTGCAAGGTGTCGTGGATTTCGCGCAGAGTAGCCTCTTCCTTGCCGATGAACAGACCACCGGTACGGAAGGTGGTGTCCAGGTCGGAATCGGTCAGGCCATAGTGATTGATCGACAGATCAGCCGGCACATGCCGCTGCCACAGACCCAGCGGATCGAGCTGGGCTGCCTGATGGCCACGCATGCGAAAAGCCTGGATCATGCGCAGGACTTCGACCTGCCTCTTCTCATGCTCACTGCTCACGCTGCCGGCGGACACCGGCTGGGCACGACGCTGGTTTTTCGCCAGCAACATGAAGTGATCGCGAACCGTAGAATGCGATACATCAGTTGTGGCGCTGCCATTTGTCGGCAACTTCTGAAAGTAGGTGCGCCACTCTTCGGGCACAGCGTTGGGATCGTGCAGGTAAAGCTCATAGAGCTCTTCCACATAGGCAGCGTTACCACCGGATAGGTGGGCACTGTTCCACATGCGCTGCATCACGCTTTCTTGCATGCTTGGTCACCCTCGGTAAGGGGACACCACCGGCGAAGAAACCGTTCAGGCTTCCGAAGTCTTGAAGCAGCGACTTCGGTAAAGCCACCACGGATCCCGCAGATAGTCCGGGCACCAGCCCGGATGCCCCTGCTGGTCGTCATATTTTTCAAAGTAAGAACCACGGCTTTGTGAGCTGCAGCTCTGGCTAGACTGCGACGCTGGCTTCAAACCAGACGCCGCAGGTGTCACAGGTTGAGCATTTGAATCAGATACCGCTCTGCAACAGCATGTTGCGTACGTGGCCGATCGCCTTGGTCGGGTTGAGACCTTTAGGACAAACACTCACGCAGTTCATGATGCCGCGGCAGCGGAACACGCTAAACGGGTCGTCCAATGCAGCCAGGCGCTCTTCGGTCTTGGTGTCGCGGCTGTCGGCCAGGAAACGATAGGCCTGCAGCAACGCAGCGGGACCGAGGAACTTGTCCGGATTCCACCAGAACGATGGGCAGCTGGTCGAACAGCAAGCGCACAGGATGCACTCGTAGAGGCCATCCAGCTTCTCGCGTTCTTCCGGCGTTTGCAGGCGTTCGATAGCCGGTGCAGGCGTATCGTTCTGCAGGTACGGCTGCACCTTCTCGTATTGCTTGTAGAAGATGCTCATATCGACGACCAAGTCACGAATGACCGGCAATCCCGGCAACGGACGAATCACCAGCTTGCCACCCTTCACCACCGCCGACAGCGGGGTGATGCAGGCCAGACCGTTCTTGCCGCTGATGTTCATACCGTCGGAGCCACACACGCCTTCGCGGCAGGAGCGACGATAGGAGAAGCCCTCGTCCTGTTCCTTGATCAGCGCCAGCACGTCAAGAACCATGATGTCCTTGCCGCCGGTGTCGATCTGGAAGTCCTGCATGAACGGCGCAGCATCCTGCTCCGGGTTGTAGCGATAAACACTGACTTGCAACATATCAGCCACCCTTAATAAGTCCGAACCATGGGTTCAAACGTCGGAACTGTCTTCGGCGAGAAGTTGACGGCACGTTTGGCCACACGCTTTTCACCCGGGAAGTACAGGGAATGGCACAGCCAGTTCTCGTCATCGCGATCTTCGAAGTCTTCGCGGGCATGGGCGCCACGGGATTCCTTGCGAACCTCCGCCGCCACCGCAGTCGCTTCGGCCACTTCGAGCAGGTTTTGCAGCTCCAGCGCTTCGATGCGCGCGGTGTTGAATGCCTGGCTCTTGTCGGAGATCTTGACGTTGGCGATCCGCTCACGCAGGCCGACCAGTTGCTCGATGCCTTTCTGCATGTATTCGCCGGTACGGAACACGCCGAAATAGTTCTGCATGCAGGTCTGCAGCTCTTTACGCAGCGGCGCGACGTCTTCGCCGGTGGTGCGCTCGTTGACCCCGGACAGACGCTTGAGCGACACCTCGAGATCGGTCTCGGAGGCGCCACGGTAATCGACGCCCTCTTTCAGCGCACGCTCCAGGTGGATGCCGGCCGCGCGACCGAATACCACCAGATCGAGTAGCGAGTTGCCGCCCAGACGGTTGGCGCCGTGCACCGACACGCAGGCCACTTCACCTACGGCGAACAGCCCTTCGATGACCTTGTCGTTGCCGTTGGCATCCTGGGTGATGGCCTGACCATGGATGTTGGTCGGCACGCCGCCCATCATGTAGTGGCAGGTCGGCACCACCGGAATAGGCGCAACCACCGGATCGACGTGAGCGAAGGTCTTGGACAGCTCGCAGATGCCCGGCAGACGGCTGTGCAGCACTTCTTCGCCGAGGTGATCGAGCTTGAGCATGACGTGATCGCCATCCGGACCACAGCCGTTGCCGGCGATGATTTCCTTGACCATGGAGCGTGCCACCACGTCGCGGCCGGCCAGATCCTTGGCGTTCGGGGCATAGCGTTCCATGAAACGCTCGCCATGCTTGTTGATCAGGTAGCCACCTTCACCACGGCAACCTTCGGTCACCAGGGTACCGGCACCGGCAATGCCGGTCGGGTGGAACTGCCACATTTCGATGTCCTGCACCGGCACGCCGGCACGCAGGGCCATGCCCACGCCGTCACCGGTGTTGATCAGGGCATTGGTGGTGGAAGCATAGATACGCCCGGCACCGCCGGTGGCCAGCACGGTGGCCTTGGAGCGGATATACACGGTCTCGCCAGTTTCGATGCAAATGGCGATCACACCGACAATCACGCCGTCCTGGTTCTTCACCAGGTCGACCGCGTACCACTCATTGAGGAACGAGGTGCCGCTCTTCAGGTTGGCCTGGTACAGGGTATGCAGCAGGGCGTGACCGGTGCGGTCGGCGGCGGCACAGGTACGCGCAGCCTGGCCACCCTTGCCGAAGTCCTTGGACTGACCGCCGAACGGACGCTGATAGATGCGGCCCTGCTCGGTGCGGGAGAACGGCAGCCCCATGTGCTCCAGTTCGAACACGGCTTCCGGACCTACGGAACACATGTACTCGATAGCGTCCTGGTCGCCGATATAGTCGGAGCCCTTGACGGTGTCATACATGTGCCAGCGCCAATCGTCGTTCGGATCGGCCGAAGCGATGGCGCAGGTGATGCCGCCCTGGGCGGAAACGGTGTGCGAACGGGTCGGAAACACCTTGGTGACCACGGCGGTCTTGTGGCCGCCTTGAGCCAACTGCAGCGCGGCGCGCATACCCGCACCACCGCCACCAACGATGATGGCGTCATAAGAAAGAGTACGAATAGTCATGAATCAGTTACCCCAGAAAATCTGCACGCCCCAGACGAAAAACGTGAACATGGCAATGCCACACGCCGCCTGGAACAGGAAACGCACACCAGTGGCCCACTTACCCAGCGCCATCGGCGTCAGGTAGTCGGTGGAAATCGTCCACATACCGACCCAGGCGTGCGCGCTGAGCGCTACCAAGGTCAGCAGACTGAAAATGCGCATTGCGTTATTGGAGAACAACGCATGCCATTCGGCATAACCCATGCCGGGGTTAGCGACTATGTAACCCAGCAGGAACACTACATAAGCCGCGAGAACGACTGCCGACACACGCTGCGCCATCCAGTCATACAGCCCCGAACGCGAGAAGTTCGTGACGTTGGTTACCATATCCACACCCCCACCAGTACGATCAAGACCGCCGAGACGACGAGAACGATTTTCGAGCCCAGCTTGCCGCCTTCCAGCGTCTCACCGATGCCCATGTCCATGATCAAGTGGCGAACTCCGGCCACCAGGTGGTACAGCAGAGCGGACAGCAATCCCCAGATCACGAACTTGGCCAGCGGACTGGTCAGACATTCTTTCACCTCGGCGAAGCCTTCCTCGGATGCCAGCGACTTGTCGAGCCCATAAAGCAGCACGGCAATACCGACGAAGAGAATGACACCGGAAATACGGTGAAGAATGGACGTGTAAGCGGTGACTGGGAGTTTGATAGTCCTAAGGTCGAGGTTTACAGGTCGTTGGCTATTCACGGCTTTTATTATCACACTGAGAGCCCCAATCATCAGGGCAAAGTTGTCGGGAAGTGCACTGGTCAGGTACCCATCACCCAAGGAGTGACAACCACCAGAATGAGGGCCCAAAGCCCTTGGTGGTCGGGCGCAGAGTATAGACAGTTAGGTCGCTAATGACAATGAAATAGGTCGCTATTGGCAACGCAAAGGCCTGCACCTAAAGGCTCATTGCGCCCCCCATTCAATTGGCGTAAACAGCCTCATTTTCTGCAAAAAATAGCCCGCAAGCCCTTCTGCCGCCTGGGTTTTCCCAAATTGACTTTCAAATTTATCTCACTATAGTGATGCGGGCCCTGCGTGGGGGGCCGTCAGATGATTTCAAGCATAACTAGGAGGCCACACATGGCTGACAAAAAAGCGCAGTTGATCATCGAGGGCGCAGCCCCCGTCGAGCTGCCCATTTTAACCGGCACCGTTGGTCCCGATGTAATTGACGTGCGGGGCTTAACCGCCACGGGCCGTTTCACTTTTGATCCTGGCTTTATGTCCACCGCTTCGTGCGAGTCGAAGATCACCTACATCGATGGCGATCAAGGCATTCTGCTGCACCGCGGCTACCCCATCGAGCAGCTCGCAGAGCATTCGGATTACCTGGAAACCTGCTACCTGCTGCTCAATGGCGAACTGCCTAGCACAGAAGAAAAGGCCAAGTTCGTCAGCACCATCAAGAACCACACCATGGTTCACGAGCAACTGAAGACCTTCTTCAACGGCTTCCGCCGCGATGCTCACCCGATGGCCATCATGTGTGGCGTGGTGGGCGCGCTTTCCGCCTTCTACCACGACTCCCTCGACATCAAGAACCCGCATCACCGCGAAGTCTCGGCCATGCGCCTGGTCGCCAAGATGCCGACCCTCGCCGCCATGACCTACAAGTACGCCATGGGTCAGCCGATGATGTACCCGCGCAACGACCTGAACTACGCGGAAAACTTCCTGCACATGATGTTCAACACCCCGTGCGAGATCAAACCGATCAGCCCGGTGCTGGCCAAGGCGATGGACAAGATCTTCATCCTCCACGCCGACCATGAGCAGAACGCCTCGACTTCGACCGTCCGTCTGGCCGGCTCCTCGGGCGCCAACCCGTTCGCCTGTATCGCCGCCGGCATCGCCGCACTCTGGGGCCCGGCCCACGGTGGCGCCAACGAAGCCGTACTGGCGATGCTGGATGAGATCGGCGACGTGTCGAACATCGACGCCTACATTGCCAAGGCCAAGGACAAGGACGACCCGTTCAAGCTGATGGGCTTCGGTCATCGCGTCTATAAAAATCGCGACCCGCGCGCCACCGTGATGAAGCAGACCTGCGATGAAGTCCTGAAAGAACTGGGCATCACCGATGATCCGCAGCTGGAACTGGCCATGCGCCTGGAAGAGATCGCCCTGACCGATCCGTACTTCATCGAGCGCTCGCTGTACCCGAACGTCGACTTCTATTCGGGCATCATCCTCAAGGCGATCGGTATTCCGACCAGCATGTTCACCGTGATCTTCGCCCTGGCGCGGACCGTCGGCTGGATCTCGCACTGGAAAGAAATGCTCTCCAGCCCGTACAAGATTGGCCGCCCGCGCCAGCTGTACACCGGCCACACGCAGCGTGACCTGAAGAAGTAAACACCGGACTCATCGATGCACTAAAAAAGGCTGCCACTGGCAGCCTTTTTTTCATCCGAATCATTCACGTCTTGAATAACTCGCCGGCGCAACGCCTCGAGCGTGTGGTAGGGCGCATCCACCACAAAACGACCGGCCAGCCAGGATGGTATACGGCCTCCCGGCTCGCTATGCATCTGGTAAACCACCTCGACCTCACCCGCCGCGTTCGGGATGAAAGCCCAATAACCTTCGGCCTTGCTCACCCGCACAAAGCCTTTCTGCAGCGGCAGGTAATCGGCAACGCCGTTGAGAATACGTGTGACCCCGCCATCGGCACCTTGCCGGGTGGTGACCCGCAACACCGCATCGCGCGGCATGACCGGCCACGGCATATTGAAACGACTGTAGACCCAGCTCTGCGCGCCCTCATTCTTGAGCAATCTTTGTTCTCGGCACGCATAGATCCAGGCGCAGGAACCGCTGACATCCTCCTGCAACGCCAGCAAGGTCGGCATATCCGTCTTGAGCCTGACGACGCCGCGGTACGCCGGGTACTTCGAACCCGGCACCGCGCTCAGGAACACCTGGATCCCCGCCTGATCCTTGACCAGGCGCCAGCCCTCGGCTTGCAAGGGACTGACCAGCGCCAGCAGCGCACCTGCGCCCAACAGCATGGCCGTCAACCACTTCATCATTGCCAGCCTCTCGCCTCGAACGCTCACTCAGCTCGCCAGGGAGGTCTGCAGTTCCAGCCAGCCGAGCAGTTGGATCGCCTCTTCATTGCTCGAACCGCAGACATCCGCCTCGGGCAAAAACGCCGAGCATACCGCCGGTCGCTCCGGCCTACCGAACAGAGCGCAATAATTATCAGCGGACAGCTGAATACAGCGCTCGCCCGCCGCCTTGCCGTGCGGCATACCGGGGATAGGCGAACTGATCGAAGGAGCAATACAACAGGCACCACATCCAGCACGGCATTGCATGACGGCACAACCTCGAAAGAGACGGGACAGCGGGACGCTTCAGCTATGTTACCCGGACCGGCGCCCGCCGCGCATCCCGCCCCGGCACTCGGCAAACAAGCCCGGCAGATGTTCGCCAGGCCTGGACAGGCCAGGCCGCTAGCGCTCGAAGCCGGTCAAGGCTTGCTCGGCACCTTCAGGCGGGCAATCAGGCTGGACGTATCCCAGCGCGCGCCGCCCATGGCCTGGACGTCGGCATAGAACTGATCGACCAGCGCCGTGACCGGCAGTTGCGCGCCATTGTGCCGCGCCTCTTCGAGCAGGATCGACAGATCCTTGCGCATCCAGTCGACGGCAAAGCCGAAATCGAACTCGCCGGCCAACATGGCCTGGTGGCGATTTTCCAATTGCCAGGATTGTGCGGCGCCCTTGCTGATCACCTCCATCGCCCCTTGCGCGTCGAGGCCCGCGCACTGAGCGAAATGCAGCGCTTCGGCCAGCCCCTGGACCAGACCGGCGATGCAGATCTGGTTGACCATCTTGGTCAGCTGCCCGCTGCCGGCCGCCCCCATCAGGCGCACCATGCGCGCGTAAGCCTGGATCACCGGTTCGGCACGCGCATACACATCCGCCTCGCCGCCCACCATCACCGTCAGCGCTGCATTTTGCGCGCCGGCCTGACCGCCGGATACCGGCGCGTCGAGGAAACCCAGTCGCAGCTCGTCGGCCCTGGCCGCCAACTCACGGGCGACATCGGCCGAGGCGGTGGTGTGATCGACCAGCACGGCACCCGACGCCATGCCGGCAAACGCGCCATCTTCCCCCAGCACCACGCCACGCAGATCATGGTCATTACCCACGCAGACCATTACCAGTTCGGCACCCTGGGCCGCCTCACGCGGGGTAGGCGCACTGCTGCCGGCAAACTCGGCCAGCCACTGCGCAGCCTTGGCCGGCGTACGGTTATAGACACACACCTGATGTCCGCTGCGAGCCAGGTGGCCCGCCATCGGATAACCCATTACGCCCAGCCCGATAAAGGCTACCTTCGCCATACACACCTCCGAATTCAGGGATACTCAGCCTAACATGCGGTCTGGCAAGCCAGAAAAGCTTCACATGCCGACTGTCGAGACAACCACCTTGCAAAACGCCGGAGGACATATGGAACACTGGCTGGTAATCGACCTGGAAGCCACCACCGAAGAAGGTGGATGGCCACTGGAAGAAATGGAGATCATCGAGATCGGCGCCAGCCTGGTCCGCGCCGACGGCCATGAGGTGGATCACTTCCAGCGTTTCGTGCGTCCAGTACGGCGGCCTCACTTGACCCGTTTCTGTCGCGAGCTCACCCATATCAGCCAGATCGATGTCGATGCTGCGGCGCCGCTGAGCGGCGTCTGGCCGCAGTTCGAGCACTGGCTGCTCGGTCATCGGCCGGGCCTGGTCGGCTGGGCCAGCTGGGGCGAGTACGACCGCCGCCAATTCGAGCAAGACTGGCAGCAATACCAGCTGGTCAGCTGCCTGAGCCAGATCCCCCACCTCAACCTCAAACGCCGCTTTGCCGAGGCCCGCCAATTGCCCCGCTCGGTCGGCCTCACCAGCGCCCTGCAACTGGCCGGCCTGCCATTCAGCGGCACGCAACACCGGGCGCTGACCGATGCACGCAACACCGCCCGGTTGCTGCCCCTGGTACTACCGTTATAAGGCCCAGCAAAGCAGATGACGCATTGCCGCGGCTTGGGCATACTTGCCGGCCTTTTTCAGCACAAGCTCTCAACCCCCTTGCGAGGAACTGCACATGTTCAAGGTCAATGAATACTTCGACGGCACCGTCAAATCCATCGCCTTCGGCACGGCTGAAGGTCCCGCCACCATTGGCGTGATGGCTGCCGGCGAATACGAGTTCGGCACCGACAAACTGGAAATCATGCACGTGGTCGCCGGTGCTCTGACCGTCAAACTGCCAGGCAGCGACGAGTGGGAAACCTTCACCAGCGGCAGCCACTTCACGGTCCCGGCCAACAGCAAATTCCAGCTCAAGGTTGCAGTCGATACCGCCTACCTGTGTGAATACCGCTAAGGTATTTAGCGCCTGAGAAACCGGCCCTGATGGCCGGTTTTTGTTTATGCACCCCAACATCGTGGAACGACCGTATGCCGCGCTCATCGCACTTCGCCTTGGTGATTCTGCCGATCATGCTGTTGCTGATCGCGATGACCTCGATCCAGGGCGGCGCCTCCCTGGCCAAAGGCCTGTTCCCGCTGATCGGCGCCACCGGCACCACCGCTCTGCGCCTGGGCCTGGCCGCCTTGATCCTGTGCGTACTGATGCGTCCCTGGCGTGCGCGGTTGAGCCTGAGTTCCTGCCGCTCGCTGCTGGCCTACGGCCTGGCCCTGGGCAGCATGAACCTGCTGTTCTATCTATCGCTGCAGACCATCCCCCTGGGCATCGCCGTGGCCCTGGAGTTCACCGGACCGCTGGGCCTGGCCCTGCTGTCTTCGCGACGCCTGCTGGATTTCGTCTGGATCGCCATGGCGGTCTTCGGTCTCTGGCTACTGCTGCCCAGCGCGCAAGCCGATGTGCAGCTCGACCCCGTGGGCATGGCCCTGGCATTGGGCGCCGGCCTGTGCTGGGCGCTGTATATCGTCTTCGGCCAGAAAGCCGGGGCCGAACACGGCCGGCAAACCGTGGCCCTGGGCACCATAGTCGCGGCGCTATGGGTCTTCCCCATGGGCCTGTGGCACGCCGGCGGCAGCCTGTTTTCGCTGGACTTGCTGCCCATTGCCCTGGCCGTCGCGGTGCTCTCCTCGGCCCTGCCCTACAGCCTGGAAATGGTCGCCCTGACCCGCCTGCCCGCACGTACCTTCAGTATCCTGATGAGCATGGAGCCGGCCATCGCCGCCCTCTCCGGTCTGCTGTTCCTGAGCGAACGCCTGACCCTGAACCAGTGGCTGGCGATCAGCGCCATTATCCTGGCCTCGGCCGGTGCGGCAGCGACCATCAAACCCAAGGGCAAGCCGAGCGGAGTTGACGTTCCCTGCGCGCCAGCTTAGCTGTAGGGATAAGCTTCGAATTTCTGGAGAACGGCATGTGGCGCATCCTAGTAGTCGAAGACTCACCCACCAATATGCTGCTGGCGGTCGAAATCCTGAAATTCGCGGGCCATACGCCCATCGAGGCCCCCACTGCAACTGAAGGCATCGCGATAGCACGCAGTGAACATCCGGACGTAATCCTGATGGATATTCAATTGCCGGACATGGATGGCGCCGCGGCGACGCAAATCCTCAAGGCCGACCCGGCGACTTGTGACATTCCGATCATTGCCCTAACCGCTTCGATTCGTACCGGTGAAGACAAATCCATGCGCGAAGCGGGTTTCGATGGATGCCTGGGCAAGCCGATCAGCTACAAGGAGTTTCTTGCAGAAATCGAGGCGGTGGCGAGTCGCCATAGCGGCTAATAGCCTTGGCGCAACCCGGGATTGCCTTCCCGGATTGCCCCCGTGCCGCGGCTTATCCAGGCTACGATTTTGCGAGTTGTGCCTCGACCACCTGCAACAACGCCTTGTAGCTGAACGGCTTGGTGATGAAGTCGTCGAAGTCGGCGGTTTCAATCTGCGATATCTCGTTGATCAAGGCATGCGCCGACATGCCGATCAGTTTGATCGAGCGCGTTTGCGGCGCGCTCTTCAGCTGCCGCGCCGCTGTCACGCCATCCATTCCGGGCAGGTTGATATCCAACAGGATAAGCGCAGGCTTGAACGCTTCGAGCAGGCGCATACCCGCTTCGGCGGAGCCCACGGTGGTGCAGGTATAGCCGCTGCATTCCAGTACATCGCGGACAAGTATCTGGGTGGCGATGTCGTCCTCGATCAGCAGGATAGCTACCTTGTGCTCAGTCATCGGCTAAGCCTCGGGGTGACCATTGCCGTGGCTGCACGGCAGGAACAGGGTAAAGCAGCTGCCGACAGCGACTTCACTCTCCACCGCTACCCGCCCACCGTGCAGGGCCGCCAAGCGGCTTACCAGGGCCAACCCCAGGCCGGTACCCTCGACGTGGGTCTTTCGCATGGGCGATGAGGCCTGTTCGAATGGGTGGAATATTCGCGCCAGATCCTCGGAAGAGATGCCACAGCCCTCGTCCGCCACCGCCAGCATGACCTCGTCAGCGCCCGCCAAACCGGCGCTGAGGGTCACCCGCTTACCGGATTCGGTGAACTTGAGGGCGTTGCCGAGCAGGTTGATCAGCATCTGCTTGACCCGCAGCGGGTCCCACTCCACCTGATCCAGCCGTTCGTCGATGTGGCACACCAGGGTTACCCCGCGGCGTTGTGCCTTCTCCTTCATCAATCCCAGAACCGCCTCGATCAGGGGCCGCACCTCGCTGCGCTGCAGTTCCAACTCCAGTTTGCCGGCTTCGATTTTGGAAAGGTCGAGCAAGTCGTTGATGATCAGCAGCAGGTAGGAGCCGCTGTTGTAGATTTCGCGGCAGTACTGCTTCTGCTTGTCGTTCAGCGGACCGAGCATTTCATCGAGCAACACTTCGGAAAACCCGAGAACGGCATTCAGCGGTGTGCGTAGCTCATGGGACATGGCGGAAAGAAAGTTGTCTTTGTATTGGTTACCGACTTCCAGTTTGCGATTCTGCTCTTCCAGACGCATCCGGCTGGTTTTCACTTCATCATCCAGGTACTTGTGCGCCAGATGATGCTGCAAACGCGCGACCAGCACCGGGAAATCGACGGGTTTCTCGATGTAGTCGTTCGCCCCGGCGGCAAAGGCGGACACCACGTCCTCACCCTCGTTTCTCGCCGTCACCATCAATACCGGCAGGCTGATGGAATCATGGCTCCGACGCAGAACGGCGAGCACTTCGAGGCCATCCATCTCCGGCATCATCATGTCGAGCAGCATGATATCGGGCGCTTGTTCGGCCACCATCTGCAGCGCCTGCTTGCCGCTTGCCGCCTGGCTACAGCGATAGCCTTGCCGGCTCAGGCGCTTGGCCAGCAACTCGCAGTTGGTCGGGTTATCGTCGACGATCAGAATCGCCGCATCCTTACTCCGGGTCGTCATAGACCTCTCCCAGATAGCTGCGGATCTTGCTCAGCAACTGCGGAAAATTGATCGGCTTGGTTTCGTAATCGTCGCAACCGGCCGCCAGGGCCTTTTGCTGATCTTCGAGCAAGGCGTGGGCGGTCAAGGCAATGATCGGGATCTGCCGCAGAGGGCCGCCCTTGATGATTCGCGTGGCCTGGTAACCGTCCATTTCCGGCAGACTCAGATCCATCAGTATCAGGTTCGGTCGCAGGCTCTCCAGCAGGTCCAGCGCGTGCACGCCATTGACCGCCCAGGCGGTTTTGAAGCCCTGACGCTTGAGCCGGCGCAACAACATGTCGGCGTTCATTTCGTTGTCTTCGACCACCAGTAGCAGTGCCACGGCTCAACCCCCCGAGCGTTTGCGGGCATCCCGCTGGTTATCCAGGATGGTTTCGATGTTGTCGACCAGCTCCTGCCGGCTGTAATCGCCTTTCTTGATGATCAAGCGAGTGTGCTGCAACAGCAGGCTGCGTTCCTTATGCGAGAGATCATGGGCGGAGATGACGATGATCGGAATCTTGGCGAACTCCGGATGTTTGCGTACTTCATCGATGAACTCGAAGCCATTCATCACCGGCATGATCAGGTCGAGCAGGATGATCATGGTGCCCTGCTCGCGCTGCAATGCATCGAGGCCCTCGCGGCCGTTCTCGGCCTTGATCAACCGATAGTCCATATCGGCCAAATAGGCATCCAGCAGATTACGCGTATGCAGATCGTCGTCGATCAACAGGACCTTGTTGCTGGAAGACCTGCGGTAGTTCTTCAGGGTATCCAGTAGCTTGCTCTTGCTGATCGGCTTGACCAGATAGTCGTCGGCGCCCAGGGCATAACCCTTCTCCTTGTCGGCGACTATCGTATAAAGCACCACGGGAATGGACATGGTCCTGGTTTCGGATTTCAGCTTCTGCAGTACCTGCCAACCGTCCATTTCCGGCATCAGAATGTCCAGGACCACCACATCGAAGTGCTCTTCCATGGCTCGTTTCAGCCCCTCCTCGCCGGACATCGCCGAATGGACCCGGTAACCGTGGCGGGACAATTGATGGCGCAGGATGTTATGCACCGCCTCGTCGTCGTCGATCAGCAACAGCTCCGTTTGCTCTCCCGGCTCGCTGAGTTCTATCGAACCGACATGCTTGAAACCCGGGCTTTCGCTCTCGACCAACAGTTCCCCGGCGCTTTCCAGTTGCGCGGGAAGCCTCACGGTAAAGGTCGAGCCTTTGCCCACCTCGCTATGCACCGTGATGTCGCCGCCCAGCATCTTCGCGTATGAGCGGCTGATCGCCAGGCCCAGCCCGGTTCCGCCGTACTTGCGGGTGGTCGAGGCATCCGCCTGGCTGAAGGGTTTGAACAGCCCGTCCAGGCTCTCCTGGCTGATACCGATGCCGCTATCGTGCACGCTGAACTCCACTTGTTCGCCCGCTGCTTCGTGCAGGCGCGTGCAGGTGAGATCCACCTGGCCCTGATAGGTGAACTTCACCGCGTTGCTGAGCAGGTTGAACAGGATCTGGCGGATCTTGGTCACATCGCCATGGATGATGCCGATCTCGCCCTCGACACTGATGCGCAGCCGGTTACCGCGGGACTCGGCCAACGGCATGATGGTGCCGACCACATCCTGGATCAGGTCGTCGGCATTGAAGGCCTCGATGTTCAGGTCCATCTTGCCGGCTTCGACCTTGGACAGGTCGAGGATGTCGTTGATCAGGCTCAGCAGGTGCTTGCCCGCCGAGCGGATCTTGTCGACATCGCCTGCCACTTCCACTCGGTCCAGCTCAACATCGGTCATTTCATCCTGGAGCATTTCGCTGTAACCGATGATCGCGTTCAACGGCGTGCGCAGCTCATGGCTCATATTGGCGAGGAATTGGCTCTTGGCCTTGTTCGCGGCTTCGGCGCGGTTGCGCATGGCGATGAGATCCCGCTCGACCTCCTTGCGCTCGCGGATCTCGGTTTCCAATATCTCGTTCCACGAGCGAATCGACTCCTGCTTGGATAATTCCGCCAACATGGTATTGAGGCTGTCGACCAGGGTGCCGACCTCGTCGTCGTTGTGCTTGACCGCCCGGGCGTTGAAATCCTTGGCCCTGGACACCTGGGTCGCCCAGCTCGACAAGGCGCTGAGCGGTCGGGTGATATGGGTATTGAGCCAGTAGGACACCAGCACCGTCAGCAGCAGCAAGCCGCCAAGCAAACCCAAGAACACCCGGTAAAGGTTGCTTTTGACCTCCGCCCACTCCTCCAGGTCGATCTGCAGGAACAAACGCCCCTTGACCTCGTTGGCGACCACGATGGGCACCGAGGTGTAGTAGTGATCGTCCTCCAGCCACACCCGTTCGGTTTCGCGTAGCTCGGCCAGGGCGTCTGTACCTACACCGTCGGGATAGGCGGCGAAGACTTCCCCATCCTTCCGGATCAGCGCCATCTGGATATGGCCGTTGCCTTTCGCCGCCGCGAGAACATTTTTCGCCGCCTCGGCATCGTCGAAGGTCACGGCAGCGCGGCTGTTGTCGGCCAGTACCGTGGCCAGCACCTCCAGATCACGCTGGGTTTTCTGATGGAAATAGCTGTTGGCGAACCAGGTCAGGGACACCGCGCAAATCAGCAACACCAGCAGCGCATAGCCGACGATGGTGAACTGTAATTTCTGTCGCAAGGAGGTTCTGCGCCACCAGGGCCGCCGATCATGGACTGGCTCGGACATTTACTTGACCCCCAACTGGATGAGTTGCGCATCTATCTTGAAATCGGTCTTGCTCAGTAATTTTTCGTTGATGCGAAAGCGGATGGTGTCGTTTTGCTCGAACAGCTCGATCAAGCCGCCATGGCGGATAAAGGGCGAGAATTCACCGATGGTCAGCACCTGGGCCTCATCGACTTTCGCCAGGATCGCGTCCGTGCCCTGGCGTTCCGAGTCGATCAGATAGAGCACATTGCAACGCCCGAGGTCAGAAGCGCCGGTGTAGTGGCCCAAACGCAGAACCTTGACCCGGCCTTGCGGCGTCGTGGAACCATCGATGGCGTCCAGCGCCGAACCGAAGCGGTCCTCACCGAGCACACAGACATTCAGTGTGCCTTCACCCCGCAGGGCCGTTTCGGGGAAACGCACGAACTGCAGGAAGTTATATATATAGGAGGCTTTGATCTGATACGCGATGTCCGCCGCCTGGGCCAGCAATGACGGAGCGCAGCTCAAACCGACGCCCAGCAGCAAGCAGCGCAGGCCGTTCGCGCAACACCGGGACCATGAGCCCATGAACTAGAACTCCTGGATCAGGTAAAGGGCCAGATCCGGCTCCACCGCATTGGCCGCATTGACGCCCCACTCGAAATGCTCGGAATGGCCGAGATGGCGCGCGACCAGTTGCAGCTGGGTTTTCTGTGCAGGGCGCCAAGCCAGGCTGAGGTCGCCCGCCCAGTAACTGGAAATCCGCTGCCCGGGCAGGGCATCGACATAGCGCAAGTAGGTGTTCAGCTGCCAGCGCGGGTTGATGTCCCACAGCGAGATCAATTGCAGCATATCCCTCGGCATATTGCCCTCGATCACCGTGGGGTCGGTCACACCGGCGCTGCCACGCGACAGCGACAGGTCCATCTCGGCATGGCTGTAGTTCAGGCGCAGCAACCAATTGCTCCGGGCCTGGTAGCTCAGGGAGGTCTCGATGCCCTTGACCGTACCGCTCATTTCATTGCCCAGGGTGGGCGGTTCGAGCGTCAGCAGGTCTCGGTACTCGGACCAGTAGGCCGCGATATCCAGCTGCCAGCGCTGCTGCCACTGCTGACGCCAGCCCAATTCATAGACGCTGGCATATTCCGGCTTGAGGTTTTGCCCGGCCACCAGGCCGGGCGGATTGAAAATATCGTGCTCCAGACGGGTCGGGGTGCGCACCGCCCTCGACCAGGCGGCCCAGATCAACGCGTCGTCGAACGCATAGGAGGCACGCACACTGGGTTGCCACTCCTCGTTGGAATAGTCGTTGCGTTCGTATTTCGTGCCCAGGATCAGATGCAGGCGATCGTCGAGAAAAGCCATGTCGTCCTGGATAAAGGCACTCATCAGCTCATCGCTACGTTCCTCGGGAAGCAGCAAACCAGCCGGACGGGTTTCGATCTCATCGTCGACATGCCGGTAGCCGACGCCGGCGACCAGCTCATGATTGCGCCAGCGCTGCAGCACTTGGTAGTCGAAGTTCCAGAGCTGACGTTTGTCGATCAGACTGCGGGTTTCCAGGCTGGTGTCGTCGTAATAAAGCTGCAGCTCATGGGTGCGCTCGGTGGTCGGAGAGTACGTCCAGTCCAGCTTGAGGTTGCCGCCATCGTGCGCCTGGCCAGGGGCGCCAAGGCCGTGGTCCTTGGGCCCGAGATCGCCCTGGTAGAGATCGCCCTGCAAAGTCAGGTGGCCCTGCTCCGGCGAATCGCGGTCGAGCCGGAAGCCCGATTGGCGCATGCGCGCGCCGTCGTCGCGAAAGGCACGGGAGGTCGGCCCGCTGCCGCTGTCGTCGCGCTCGGTGAATTTGCCGTAGACCCTAGCCGTGGTCTGCTCGTCGATCCGCCAGCCATAGCGCGCCTGGGCCAGGCCACGTTCCTCCAGACCCGCGCCCAGTTTGATCTGACCGCCCAGGGTGTCGCGGCTGTCCTTGGTGATGATATTGATCACCCCGTTCACCGCATTGGCGCCCCAGGTGGTGCCGCCGGGGCCGCGAATCACCTCGATGCGCTCGACGTCCTCCAGCACTACATCCTTCTCTTCCCAGAGCACCCCGGAAAACAGCGGGCTGTAGATGCTGCGCCCGTCGATCATGACCAGCAGCTTGTTGGCCGTGCGTGAATTGAACCCGCGAATGCTGATCGCCCACTTGTTGGCCTCCATGCGCGCTACCTCCACCCCCGGCACATAACGCAGCGCCTCGGCGATATGGATCACACCCATACGCCTGATTTCGTCCTGGGTGATCACATAAACCGCGGCGGGCGCGCGATTCAGCGACTCCGACTTGCGCGACAAGGAGGTGATCTTCAGGGTCATCAGCTCGGCAAGGCTGGTGCCCTTGATATCGAGTGCCAGCTGCAGTGGCTCGGCGGCGGCCACGCAATTCAAGCTGGTGCAGAACATCCCTATCAGTAACCGCTTCATGGTCAATTTCCCTAAGCGCCACGCTCTTATTGCAAGGGCCAACGATCACCTGAGCGCCTGTCGAATTCGGCGCTGACCTGCCGATTCGAGGCCACGCGGTACGCGGGGCTGAGGGCCTTACCGGAGGAGCAACCCAGAGTTGTCGAGGCAAGCGCAAGCACCGCTATCGTTTGAAGAGAAGACCATGAGGAGCGATTTGCCAAGACCCGATCGGGATCGAGCGACAGATAGATCGGTTATCAAGCAAAAATGCCAGCGGAGATTGCGGATTAGATCGGTTTGAACACCATCAGCGCGTAGATCGCCAACATGGCGAAGAAGGCCGGGATACCTAGCCAGAACCAGATGCGCGCATATCGCCAATAGCGTGTCGGCAGCGCCTGGTCAGCAGTCAGCGCGGCCGACGCCAGGGCGCGCATGCGGTATTGCAGCCAGACCACCGGTAGCCAACAAACCCCGGCCAAGGCATATAGCAACAAGGTCCAGACGACCCAGGTGCTGCTCAGCGAATAGCCGGCGATATGCAACATCCACAAACCGCTCAGCGGTTGCAGGATGATCGCCGGCGTGGTGAACAGCCAATCGGCCAACACCACCAGGCGGCCCATGTAGGCGATGGCCCGCACCTCGCCGCTGCGGTCGATCATCCATTTGTAGAAGGCCGTGCCGAACCCCACGCCCACCAGCATGGTGGCACTGAGGATATGCAGCCATTTAAGGCTCAGGTAGAGCATTAGCCTAGGCCCACTTCGATCTGCAGACCCTCGAGTTCGGCCAGGTATTCGTCGACGCTGAGCAATCCCATGCAGGGCATGGCGCCGCGCTGTTCGAGGTTGCCGGCAGCCAATTTGCGTGCCAGCGCCACTGCCGCCATGCAAGGGATATTCGGCCCATGGTTGTCCCTGGCGATCAGCTCCCAGCACAGACTCAAGGGCTGGCCATCCGCGCCCTGCCCCTGCAGGTTGACGAACATGCCGCTCAGCCGGTCGCCGAAGGGTTCCACCAGCACCGCGCCACGATGCAGCAAGCCGGCCAAGGGCACACCGCTGCGCAACAGGCCGCCGCGCACCAGCCAGGAGAGCAACCAGGTGCCGAACTGGGTTACGCGCAAGCCCACGCCTGCGGAGAAACGCACGTCGCGCACGCCTGGGTAGCGCGCAGGGAACAGCTCAAGGTCGGGAATATCGCAGTTGCCCAGCCAGCGCCGGCCCAGCGGTGCGGGGAAATCGTGAGCGGCTAAGTCCTGCCAACCGTAGACCTCGCGCCACTGGCCATCGCGCCATTGGCGAAACGGCTTGCCGCAATAATTTAGCACCGCCGCCAGGGTCGACACGCCGGGGGTTTTCTCCGAGGAGCTGATGCCGTGCCAGATGCTGTCCAGACGACTGAAACGCGGCAGCACCTGATCGATCACCGCCGCGCTCAAGGCCGGCACCGAACTGACGCCGCTGCTGACCAGCACACCGGCCTGGCGCGCCGCTTGATCGAGTGCACCAATGCCACAGGCAAACTCACGGGCATCGGCTAGGTCGAGGTAATGCGCGCCGGCGGCGATAGCCGCCTGCGCCACGCGATAGTCCTGACCCTGGAAGGGACCGGCGGTGGAAATCAACAGATTGGTGCCCAGCTCAATAAGTCGTTCAGCCAGATCCGCCTGGTTGCCATCCAGACGCGCGGCGTGGCAACCGGCCTCGGCCGCCAAGCGCTCGGCCTTGGCCAGATCGCGCCCGGCAACCCAGACCTGCATGCCGACGATGCTGCACAGGCGATTAACTATGACTGAGCCGAAGTTACCGTAGCCGCCCAGCACCACAACCTTGAAATCCTTGCTGACCATCTCGCCACTTCCTATTTCAAGCGGTTTCTACGCTATCGGTATTGAACTGCAGTTCTGCCAACCGCGCATACAGCGGGCTGTTGGCGACCAGTTCGGCGTGTTTACCAATCGCCACCAGCTTGCCCTGCTCGATCACCGCGATGCGGTCGGCGCTTTTCACCGTGGCCAGGCGGTGGGCGATCACCAGAGTGGTACGCCCCGCCATCAGGCGCGGCAGCGCCTGCTGGATCAGGTGTTCGCTCTCGGCATCGAGGGCGCTGGTGGCCTCATCGAGCAGCAGAATGGGCGCATCCACCAGCAGCGCGCGGGCGATGGCCAGGCGCTGGCGCTGACCGCCGGACAAACCCAGGCCGGCATCGCCCAGGTGGGTCTGGTAGCCCTCGGGCAGCCTCATGATGAATTCGTGGGCGTGGGCGGCTTTGGCCGCGGCCTCGACCTCGGCATGGCTGGCGTCGGTTCTGCCGTAGCGAATGTTGTCCTCGACCGAGCCGAAGAACAGCGCCGGATTCTGCGACACCAGGGCGAAGCAGCGGCGCAACTCATGGGGATCGAGGCGTTCGATGGGCTGGCCGTCGACCAGGATGCCTCCGGCCTGCGGGTCGAAGAAGCGCAGCAGCAGATCGAACAGCGTCGACTTGCCCGCCCCCGATGGTCCGACCAAGGCCAGGGTTTCGCCGGGCGCGACCTTGAGGTCGATGCCATCGATGGCAAAACTGCCGGGCCGCGACGGGTAGGCGAAACGCAGCCCTTGCAACTCGATGCGCCCTTGCAGCGGCTGCGTCAGTTGCAGGCCATCGGCAAGCGGCGGGGTTATTTCGTTGCGCGCCTGCAGCAGCTCGGCGATGCGTTCGGCCGCGCCGGCGGCGCGCTGCAGCTCGCCGATCACCTCACTGAGGGTGCCGAACGAGCCGCCGACGATCAGACTGTAGAAAACGAAAGCCGCCAGCTCGCCACCGGAAATCCGTCCGGCGATCACATCCATGCCGCCGACCCAGAGCATCACCCCCACCGCGCCGAGGACCAGCACGATGACCACGGTGATCAGCCAGGCGCGCTGGGCGATGCGCTTGCGCGCGATAGCAAAAGCCGCCTCGGCGGACAGGCCGAAGCGCCGTTTATCCTCGCTCTGGTGGTTATAGGCCTGCACCGTCTTGATCTGTCCCAGCACCTCGCCGACATAGCTGCCGACATCGGCCACCCGGTCCTGGCTCAGGCGCGACAGCGC